>JAQUQR010000006.1 GCA_028715985.1 Methanocellales archaeon | reverse complement strand
CTGTAGAACGGCCTGGCTATTGAGCTTCAAAAGAATCGTCCTAAGACACGAAAGACTTGTCAGAACTTACCAGACATTCATCAATCTGGCCAGCATCCTCATCCTATGGAGGGTTTTGAAATGAGTTCTTAGTCTAAAATGCCAGCCATCCCACGATAGTTAACAACTAAATCCATACATAATATCTTAACAGAAACTTGAGAGGAAAGGTTTTTCTATAGAGCCGATTTAATGTTTTTTATAAGCTCATCATTAATTAAATAAATAGAGGCAAAAAATGACTGACAAAGGTATGTGGGAGATATGGGAGTACTCCTGGGGTGATTTTTATAGAAAATTTAAAAATGAACCTGAGAAGGCTCAAGAGTACTCCTTTGAGTTTGGTAAAAAGATGGGTAAAGCCTTGATGGCAAAACTTGACCTAAAGGGAAATGATCTGGATACGCTTGCAAAGGTCGTTAACGCCTTTATGGAAGAATGTAAAACAGAGGTTACAGCTAAAGTTGAAGGCGATAAAGTAATCTATCGGAACAGGTCTTTTTGTCTAATGATGGTTTCAGCGAAATCATTTAACATACCTTGGCTTTGGATAGACGAAAACTGTTCATGGCCTACCTTAGGGGGTTTAGCCTCAGTTGTGAATCCCAATATAAAACATAAAGTGACGTTTGCAAGGGCCAGGGGAGACCCTCTATGTGAGCACACCTTCGAAATAATCAAATAAAATGTTAAGATTTCTATGGAACCCAATGAATTGGATTTAACTCTTGGCTCACCAAGCTTAATTAACATTTTAATTTTTGAACATGAAAGTCGAGAAGATACAAATAGAGCATTTGAATCTATCAAAAGAAATTATGAGCCCAAATCGATGGAAGGAGATAAAAATAGCATCAAAATAATTTTAGGACATGTGCTATGTGGTGTTGAGTTAATCAAAGAAAAAAATTATAATGTGTTTTCGATAGATATTAACCATTTACATGATAATTATGTTTCAAAAGAATGGCAAAAAGACTTAGAGTACTACCAAAGTCAAGTTCAGCCTGTTCTTGATTTCCTACCTAAAAATCCTATCCTATCTCTTTCGGTCTTTGTGGGTCCAGTAGATAGTCAGGATGAAGCCTTAAACTTAGTCCGACAGTATTCAGAATATGTTAATTGTCATAAAGTAGCCGCGGGCATCGTAGGCGATTATCTTCTAGCAACCTTTAGGAAACCAAATAGCGAAACCGAGTTACAATTCCTAAGGCGCGAATTACTGCTATCTCCTATAAATCTGAGCCCCTCGAAAGTGAAACATACCATATCAGACCTCATCGTAGACATAAAAAATTTAGCCATCAACCTCGTAGAAGTTGATAGGGTCCATCGATTATGCCAACCATATTTCCCGCAGATTGATTCTGGAGAGGATGAAATCCAAGAAAAAATTGATAGCATCTTGAACAGGATGAGAGAGACGAAACCCGTGGAAATCGAAACTTTGAAATCATGGTTATCAGATGTGATGGAAAGATACTCATCGTTGTCGGTATTATCAAGTTCAATTAAGAGGGATCAGATTATAGCTAAAACCTACATAGAGGAAAATAAAAATCTTCTAAACCAATGGAGTGAAACAAGCGTGAAAGGATATACTACAAATACATTAACGGAAACAATAGGATATACCCACATATTAAAGTCTTTTGAGGATTTTACAGATCGTGCAGAGGCGTTAAGAACTCAACTAGGAACCGTATCTAACATGATAAGAACTTATTTAGGCATCTTGCAACAAGAGCAAAGCTCTGAAATATTAAAACAGCAGGTTAATTTGCTACATGCCATCGAGGAAAGTGAACGACTTTTAAATGTTCTTACATGGGTGCTAGCTATCGTCACCATAACCTTAGTCATCATAGAGGTAGCCAGAATACTACACATCTTACAATAGCATGAACTTGTAGCCGCTGCGGACTCGTTCCGTTAAGTAAATTCTTTTTCTGTAGTGAATTTTCCTTTCTTGTGTATTGAGCTTCTCTTAAAAGTCATTGCCGCCTTTCTGCAAAAACACAAATGCAACACTCAAAAATTCAACGGAAATTAAACGAAATCTTTATATACTATCATTACTAACTTAAGGTTAGTAACTTCAAGTTAATGATAGCTATGGACTCTGCTAAACTGCTGGACATACTGGGCAACGAGAATAGGAGAAAGATACTTCAATTGCTCTCTCAACGACCCCATTACATATCTGAGATCGTAAATCAACTAAATGTGGGTCCTAAAGCCGTCCTTGGCCATTTGGAGATGTTGGAGAGAGCAGGTCTCATTGAATGCTTGAATGAGCAACGGCGTAAATACTTTTATATCACAGGCAATGTCCAACTGGATGTTTCTTTATCACCCTACCTGTATGGGATGGAAGTGAGCCCCATCAGGATAGATGCTGAAGAGCAGAGAAGAGTTAGGCAAGAGTACAGTTCGATGAATGCACTGCTAAACCAGGAGTTACAGCGATTGCACGCATTACGCAGGGAATTGATGCTCGCACAGAGATCCGCTCAATCGAGGATCATCGAGATTATGAACTTATGCTCTGAAATGATCGACAATATCGCATCAGATCCCATAGAGGCAGAGATATTATTGACTTTGGTCGGGGGGGCTAGAACAGCAGAGAAGCTTTCAAAGGAGTTGAACCTCCCTGCCGACCAAATTGAAAGAAGTCTTAATAAGTTGAAAGAAAAAAGAGCAATCATTGAGAAAGAGAGAGAATGGTATATTAGGTGAAAGAGATGTCAGAAGAAGTAACGCTAAGAGTGGCGGAAGCGTATCATAGAGATGCTGGAAGAGGAATTGCTAGAGTGGATATGGCAACCATGAAAAAGTTGGGGATAGTGAGTGGTGATACTATCGAAATAGAGGGGAAACAGATAGCTGCAGCCATCGTTTGGCCCGGATATTCCGATGATGCAGGTCAAGGAATTATTAGGATAGATGGCAACATCAGGAGCAATGCAGCTGTTGGCATCGATGATAAGGTTAAAATACGCAAGGTGGATGCAAAAGAAGCGATCCGCATAACCATCGCACCCACACAGCCTGTCAGAATTGTTGGAGGCGAATACCAGTTGCTTAGGATATTGGAAGGTCGCCCTGTGATCAAAGGACAGAAAATAAGGGTGGAAATGCTTGGTAGCCCCCTCACATTCATAGTAACAAAAACGCAGCCGGCTGGAACCGTTGTGACATCAAAAACTACACGAATCATATTACAAGAGGAGCCGGTTGAGGAGTTAAGAAGGACAGCACCACAGATAACGTATGAAGATATTGGCGGACTAAAACGTGAGATCTCCCTTATAAGAGAGATGATAGAGCTTCCACTCAGACACCCGGAGATATTTCAGAAATTGGGCATCGATCCGCCCAAAGGAGTGCTGCTTTATGGGCCCCCGGGAACCGGTAAAACGATGATTGCAAAAGCTGTTGCCGGCGAGACGGATGCGAACTTCATACCCATCAGCGGCCCAGAAATCATGAGCAAATTTTATGGTGAGAGCGAAAAACAACTCCGAGACATTTTCGATGAGGCTGAAAAGTCTGCTCCATCGATAATCTTTCTGGATGAGCTGGATGCAATTGCCCCAAAAAGAGAGGAGGTAACCGGCGAGGTTGAACGTCGAGTCGTTGCGCAACTCCTTGCACTCATGGATGGACTGAAAGCAAGGGGAGAGGTGATCGTAATCGGTGCTACCAACCGACCAAATGCGCTTGATCCTGCTTTGCGAAGAGGTGGGAGATTCGATAGAGAGATAGAAATCGGAATCCCAGACCGTAATGGACGTTATGAAATTCTCCAAGTCCACACGAGAGGGATGCCCCTTTCAGAGGACGTTGACCTAAAAGAGCTGGCAAACATAACCTATGGCTTCGTAGGGGCAGACCTGGCAGCACTGTGTAAGGAGGCCGCTATGCATGCCATACGTAAAATCTTGCCAGAAATAGACATTGAAAAGGAGATTCCTCCAGAGGTCATTGAAAAATTAGTCGTCACTAAAGAGGGCTTTAGCGAATCTCTGAAAAACATTGAGCCATCGGCGATGAGAGAGGTTTTCATAGAGGTCCCCAAGGTAGAATGGAAGGACATCGGTGGTCTTGAGAAGGTTAAACAAGAGCTGATAGAAGTGGTGGTATGGCCTCTCACTTATCCGGAGGTGTTCGAAACCCTTCATACAGAGCCTCCAAAAGGCATATTGTTGTTTGGTCCGCCTGGAACCGGCAAGACGATGCTAGCAAAGGCGGTTGCCAACGAGAGCGATGCAAACTTCATCTCTATCAAAGGCCCAGAGTTACTTTCGAAGTGGGTTGGCGAGTCGGAGAAAGCCGTCAGAGAAATCTTCAGAAAAGCAAGACAAGCGGCTCCAACGATAATATTCTTAGACGAGATAGACTCAATAGCTCCTACAAGAGGCATGAGCTCAGATTCGAGGGTGACGGAAAGGGTTGTCAGTCAGATACTCACTGAATTGGACGGATTGGAGGAACTAAAGGAGGTTGTCGTTTTGGCTGCAACCAACAGACCAGACATGATAGATCAGGCACTTCTACGTCCTGGTAGGCTCGACCGATTGATCTATGTCCAGCCCCCTGATGAAGTGGGTAGAGAGAAAATTTTCAGCATACATTTAGAGGGCAAGCCTAAAGGGGAGGACATTGACATAAAAGAGTTGGCGAAAAATACAAATGGATATGTGGGCGCAGACATAGAGGCAATATGCAGGGAGGCAACAATGCTTGCCCTGCGAGAGTTCATTCAATCTGGAGTGGAAAAAGAGCACTTAAAAGAGGGAGCCAAAAACATCGTGATAAAAAAGGAGCACTTTGATGCCGCGATGAAAAAGGTAAAACCGTCAACGTCAAGAGCGACCTTCGAAAAGTTTGAGGATATGGCTGAAGATTTCGCCAAACATGCATATGCGTGAGGTGCATTTAAAGATGAAAAAAAGAGAGAGAAAACCATGGGAACACGATATATTCGGAGATTGGGATGATATAATAGAGCGAATCTTTGAATCCATAAAAATGGATGCCACAAATATGGATGAGATAAAGAGCAGACCATTTATCTACGGATTCTCGCTAACTCAACGACCCGGTGGGGAGCCAGAAATTCAAGAGTTCGGAAACATACGCCCATCGAGCCGTGGTTTCGAAATAGGCGAGAGAAAGCCACTCATCGATGTGTTTGAATCAGAAGATGAAGTTCATGTGGTTGCAGAGATGCCTGGCATTGATAAAGAGGATATCAAGCTAGATGCAACCGAGACTTCGCTGGACATTAGGGCCAAGACGGAAAGTATGGAATACTCCGAGCATGTCGATCTGCCCGTAAGCGTGGACACAGATAGTGCAAAAGCCAGTTACAAGAATGGTGTTCTGGATATAACTCTCAAGCGAGCCAAGCTTGAGGCTGGAAAGACGCCAATCAAAGTAGAATGAACCTTCTTTTTTTATTTTATATATCTCTAATCCACAGTAATAGCGGGGAGTGGATTTGAACCACCGATCTACGGGTCTCTCACCAATCACAGAAAGGTTGATCCTTTAAATTTTGTCTTTTTTTATCTATCTTAACTATAATTTTATAGTGGCTATTGAGATTTGTGAGTGTAGCACTTTTATTTGCCTCTTCTGATTCGCAAGGCGTTTCTGCAGGTCAACCTTTTATTAAAAAGTGGCTATGAGCCCGCCGGGATCTCCTGACTACCCCACCCCGCTTTCCGAAATTAGCTTACTTCTTCTCTCTTGCTCAGCGTTTCCTGAATGGCATCCAGCAATTCATCTTCTGTCTTGCCTTCAGTGTCTATGCCCAGCTCTTTTGCGGTCCTCTTTATCTTGCTTTTCTTTTCCTCTTCAGCGGTGCTCTCCAGAGATCGCTCAAACTGCTTCAGCTCAAGCTCTGCTTCTTTTTGTGCCTTCTTGAACTCTCCCATCGATTTTCCCATAGACTTCGCTAGCTCTGGCAACTTCGTCGCTCCAAAGAGCAAGACTATGACTGCAAAGATGACTAGAATCTCAGTTGTTCCTATGGGTACCATTTTTGTCACCAAAGTCTTGGGTCTATAGCAAAACTCAAGCTTCCTGTTCCTTGGTTTGTTTGCTCAGCATCTCCTGAATGGCATCCAGCAATTCATCTTCTGTCTTGCCTTCAGTGTCTATGCCCAGCTCTTTTGCCCTCTTCTTTATCTTGCTTTCCTTTTCCTCTTCAGCGGTGCTCTCCAGAGATCGCTCAAACTGCTTCAGCTCAAGCTCTGCTTCTTTTTGTGCCTTCTTGAACTCTCCCATCGATTTTCCCATAGACTTCGCTAGCTCTGGCAACTTCGTCGCTCCAAAGAGCAAGACTATGACTGCAAAGATGATTAAGAGTTCGTTAGGCCCTATTCCTCCAATCATTTTTTATCACCCAATGTCGTATATCGATGATAGATATTAAACGTTCTGCTCCTTAACTTTTTTACTGAGCGTTTCCTGAATAGCCTCCAGTAATTCATCTTCTGTCTTGCCTTCAGTATCTATGCCAAGCTCTTTTACCATACTCTGTATCCTGCCCAATTTCTCTTTATCGGCAGCTTTCTTTTTATACTCAAAGCTAAGTTCGTATTCTACTTCTCTCTGTGCCTTCTTGAATTCACCTAGAGCTTTACCCATAGAGCTAGCTAATTCTGGCAGCTTATTCGCACCGAATAACAACAAAACCAGTACGAATATCAGGAGCAACTCTTGTGACCCAATCATCAAACATTATAGTTCCGCTTTGGATTTAAGGTTTTTGACCTAAAATGAACTCCAGTACCTTCTGCTTCTTTTCCTTTGCCCTCTCAGCTGCCTCATCTACTTTTCTTTGCATCTGGGAAAGCTTGACACTAGGAAATTCGCCTACAACCTTCTTAAGGGGCGTATAAGCCGATTCTCGGAACTTTGGAGTTAATTCATGGAGTTCTCCGTTTTGGATGAGCGCGGCGCCCGACCCCTCCTCGATGTGCCCTACAATCTCTACCGAAATGTCGTGCTTGCGCAACACTTCCAATACGGCTTCTGCTACGTTTTTAGGCGCAATGATCAAAAGAGCATCCAACGAAACGCCCAGATAATCGATTTCTAACTCATCCAACATTCTGAGCACGGTTTTATTGACTAACGAGCGAATTTTCTCCTCAATAAAAACAAGTTTTATCCCTGCTGTCTTCGAGATCTCGGCTGCATCACCTCTGATACCACCATTGGTGACATCTGTCATCGCATGTATCTTGGCGACTATCTCATCATCGAACAATAACTTACATGCATCCAAAAACCTCGTATTTAGGGTTTCCATAACGACATGTGATCTCCTAAAATAAAGTGCAGTTGTAGCTATCGTTCCACCACCTGCACCCTCTGTCATCAGGATCATATCTCCTGGTCGTGCACTTTTCCGAGCAGTTAACACAGATGCGATGCCAACTGCGCCAACGCACCCGGTCATTCTATCGCCAATGACCATATCCCCCCCAATGCGGAGTGTGCTGCCTGTAACCAGCGGAACGCCAACAAGTTCTGATACCGTAGCGATGCCCGCAGTATAATCGAATATCTTGGCAACATCCCCATCATCAGCCAAATGAATGTCGGAAAAAAGCATAATAGGACGGGCCCCCATGACATATATGTCGCGTAAGGCTGCCCTTGTGACGTGGAATCCTGCCAGAAACGGGAAATCACTTAAGCGAGAGTGCATTCCGTCAACAGTAAGCACAATATAGTTACCATCAAAGGAAACGACACCCGAATCATCCATTTGACTTGAGTCTATAAGAGCGTCAGTCTCCCCGATTACCTCGGCAATTTTTTGATGAGCGTAAAAATCCCCCTGACCACGTGAACCAATGCCGAAATCCCCCATCGTAACACCTGAGGCTGAAAAGGAGGTGATATCGCTATCAGGATGCAATGTTGCATTTGCCTCTTCCAGAACAGCTTTAGCAAGGATATGGGCTTTGCCTTCAGATATATCCTTGACCTCGATAATGCGCTCTTTTAATTTGCGCAGGATAACGTCTTGGTCTTCGCCCCTACGCAGAGCGCGCTTAGCATAACCTTCAAGATCCATTCATTAACACACTCTCGTTTTATTTTTTTAATCTCAAGCCTCTTTTTGTGAACCCTATAAATTTGAAATATGATCTCTGGTCAATTAGGATTATTAATTCTAACGCATCCTACACGTATCAATTCCCATCCCATACAAAGCTCTTACATTGCTTCATTCTAGTAAAATTTCCTTTGTTGTTTTTTGAGGTATAAGGCTTATGGTCGAATAGGTTTTTGAATGAAGACACACGCCCAATAAAAAAAGTTCTTTATGATTTTGGAGTTCTTGAGGATACCAGAAAAGGTCACACAAAATACTCGCTCGAAGAGTGCAGAGAGGGGCTGAACGATGACTTCGCCAATCTATTACTCTGCCGCCCATATTAGTGATTAATTTTATATCGGGTACCATAACATTAATAACAACAAATAAAAAAACAGATGTAGCTATCTCAGGAGGCATAGTGTGAACTTCAAAAACTTAGATATAACAAAATTAGACAGGAGAACTTTTCTCAAAATTGCTGCAGCCATGGGCGCAGCCTCTTTTATAGGGACCTACAAGGCAGACATCGTTAGAGCTCTAGAACTTTCAGATACAAATATCGTTTGGTTGGAGGGCGCAGACTGTTGCGGTTGCTCGGAGTCGTTCCTCAACGCCGCATATCCAGATGTCATACAGGCAATCACAAGGCTAGGCATATATGTGGGTTACCATGAAACCCTGATGATGCAACAAGGCGTTTTTGTGGATGGGAGGTTGGTAGGCAATTCAGAGCTGAATTCAGAGTTGGCCCTTGAGGAATACATGAATGGTACAAAGCCATTGGACGTATTGGTCATAGAGGGTTCGATAGCAGACGGACCAGAGGGTTCTGGCATGTACACTACGGTAGGGGGACATCCTTTTAAGGAAATGGTAGAAAGATGTGCTAAACAAGCCTCATACGTTGTAGCCATAGGTGCGTGTGCAACATTTGGTGGCATTCCGGCGGCAAAAGGTTCTGTAACTGGCAACATGGGGGCGCAATTCTTACAAACAGCGAAAGGTGGAATTCTTGGAGCTAACTATGTATCAAAAGCAGGTCTGCCTGTGGTGAACCTTCCATGCTGTCCAGTAAATCCAGATTGGCTAACGTTGACGTTGGCGTCGATCATAATCGGTAAGGGAGGGTTAATCGAATTGGACAGATACAATAGGCCAACAGTGTTCTGCCCACCAGACTACACCATACACGAAAATTGCCCCAGGCGCGGTTTCTATGATCTTGGTCAACTGGACACTGAATTTGCTGAGGGGCATTGTCTATGGAAACTAGGATGCAAGGCACCGATAACGCATGCAGACTGTGCAACCCGACTTTGGAATGCTTCGGTGAATATGTGCACTCAAGCAGGCTCACCATGTATCGGTTGTGCGGAGCCTGTATTCCCAGATGGAACATCGCCATTCTATGTAGGAATGGAGATGATGTCAACGCTCGCCGGTGTGGACATAGATACCATAGCTAAGGTTGCCATAGGGGCAGCAGCTGTGGGTGTTGGAGCACATGCAGTGCGCAGAATTGCCATGAAGGAGGATGAGTAAGCGATGACCGTAGTAGTTGTAGATCCATTGACAAGGATTGAAGGGCACTTGAGACTAACAGCGGAAGTCAACGATGGTGTGATCACTAATGCACACAGCTCTGGGACAATGTACAGGGGGTTTGAACAGATTCTCAAGGGCAGGGATCCAAGGGATGCATCCAGAATAACCCAACGCATCTGTGGAGTGTGTCCGACCTGCCATTCGATAGCATCGGTCAATGCATTGGATGATGCCTTTGGCATAACCGGTTCCATACCAAAGGATGCGTTGGTCGTGAGAAACATCCTACAGGGTCTGAACGCCATAGCCAGTCATGCCACGCATATCTGGGTTCTTTGGTTGCCAGATTTGGCACATCCAACATATAAGATGATTCTGGAGACTGTCAATCTAAAGCCTGTATGGGACGAACTCGTGGGCAGATTTGCACCCATCAGTTACTCAATAGAGGGCAAGGCAGTTCCGCCAGGAAGCTCTTATCTGGCAGCCATCCCAGAGAAGAAAGCATTGCAGGAGGCAGAAGCCATTTTGGGAGGTAAGATGCCCCACCAGATGGCAACCATCGTTGGCGGAGTCACTTGCACACCAACCCTCGGAGACATAGGCAAAATCGCATCCTACTATGTACGGGTTATGGAGTTTGTCAACCATTATGCGTTAGGGCTGGATGCATTACTTGGCCTAACAGATCCGTTGGAGGTAGCAGATGCATGGCTTGAATTAACACATGATGTCAGCAAGGACAAGGCGGTATCAAACGTTTTGGACATATTGGGAAGTCTGCCTACCGATGATTTCTCCAGAGAGGCTGGATGGAGCGATGTTGCGCTATTCGCAGCCTTCGGCTCAGAACTCATAGGAGAGACCTTGTTAGGATTGCCAGCCAGCCTTAAGTTGGATACGATCGGCGGCTACCCAGTAGATCCAACGAAGATCGGTTTTTTGTCTTATGGTTGGTACTATGCCATCAAAGAGGGGTACGATCCAACCAGCACAAAGGGAGAGCGCTTCATCACATCTGGATTCACCAGCGGAGACCTCAAGTACGAGAATTTCAATCATCTAAATGTTACTGAGCATGTGGCACACTCATTCTATACGAGTGGTAATGATCTACACCCATGGAACGGAGAGACCGAGCCAGTTAAAAAAGCGGCAGACATTAAATATGATGATCCGACAGCAAAGTACAGCTGGCTCAAAGCACCGAGATATAAGGGAATACCCTGCGAGGTAGGACCTCTATCGAGGATGATCAATGCAAAAGAGCCTTTGGTCATGGGGCTGGCAGAAGCATTCCTGAAGAACGGCTACTCGCCGGCAAACGTCTACACGAGAATGCTTGCAAGAGCGCAGGAGATCATTATCCTGGCCAGAGAGCTCAAGAAATGGGTGCTAATTGATTTAGATCCAAACGGCAAATTCTACACGCACGCTGACCTCTCAATGGCTAAGGACAGCAAAGGCGCGGGTCTCTGGGAAGGCCCAAGAGGTGCATTGGGACACTGGATCGTGACAGATGGTGACTCGAGAATCAAGAGTTACCAACCAGTGGTTCCATCGACATGGAACCTGTCGCCCAGGGATGCCAACGGCAAACTGGGTCCGACGGAGCTGGGGCTGGTGGGCAGCAAGGTTGGACCTATTGGTAATGTGCTCAGCACACTGGGTGCAATACCGTTGTCCAAGGAGGTCGAGAACCCAACAGCCATATTTCACGTAGGCAGATCATATGATCCATGCCTCGCCTGTGCTGTGCACACGATTGACAAGAGGACCAACAAGAAATATGAGATCAGATTGCTCTAGTGAGGTAACATGGCTAAGAACATAGCAGAGAGATGGAACCTGCCCATGAGGACGATGCACTGGGTGCATATGGTCACAACTCTGATACTTATCGTTACAGGCTTCAGAATATATTTGGGCTGGGGCTTCCCTGCCACTTACACAGAGGCAAGGGCTTTACACATGGTTGCAGTTTGTGGATTTCTGGCCGCAAACGTCATCTTACTGCCCTATGGCATGATCTTGGAAGCTCTTGAGGGCATCAAACATTTTGGTATGAAGCAGGGAATCAAGCACTTCATAAAAGCGAACATGTTCGGCATGGAGGATGCACGGCGACTAAAGGCCATACTGCTCAACTTTTTTGGGAGACAAAAGGAGTATCCAGCACTCACAATCTATGATGAGAATAGGGGGGCCTATGTAAACAGAGCCCACCCGATCACGAAGATATTGATAGTGCTAGAGGCGATCGCAATCGTTCTCATCACGCTGACCGGCATCGTCATGTATAATGCCAATTGGAGTGTCTTGGGGCTCAACATAGGTGCAGCTATAATGGGCGTTGTCACATGGATTATACCATCTGGAATGGACGCAATGGCCTTCTGTAGAACGCTACATCTCGGCACGATGTACTACTTCATCGTCGACCTGTTCATACATGTTGGTATACTGCAGTTGGACACCAGAGTCGTACAGGCTTGGAAAGCAATGTTCTTCACCGGCAAAGAAGATCTCAGCAAATCTCCGCGTGCAAAAATCATAAAAAAATAGGGGCGCTTCTGCCCTTTTCTTTTTTTATTTTTTTAGACCTTTTTTTTATTTTTTATTACTTTATTCTACATTTACCTTTTATGTTTTGAATAATCACTACAACCATAATTTCAGCTAAAAACTTAAATAATGATTTAAATATATATTAAAATATAAAAGATAGAAAAATCCTGAAGGTTGGATCGAACCATTCCACCATCGGAATAAATTCCGAGGCATCCGATTGGCCTGCATCTCATTTCAGTTGACTTAAGCAAAGTTCTCTGTTTCGTTTTGCGAGTTCGAAATTAGGCTCTTTTTCTAGGACTTTGTCATAGCAAGAAATTGCTTCCTTGAAGTTGCTGGAGCCATATAAGACATTTCCTTTATCAAACCAATATTCAGCCGTTTTACTGTACAGGTAGGGTACTAACACAAACCGTATAATCAACCCAGGAAGAATAAAGAGGAATATAGCTCCCGTCGTTTCAGAAAAATTAGAGTGCCTCAGTCCCGAAAAAAATCCTATCACGCCGAAAATTATAAGCAGCGTGCTTGTAATATGTGCTATACTTCTTCCCAGTCCCATTCTATCACTTCATTGGACTTTTCTTCATTGCAATCATAGATGTAAAATGAATTACTCTATAACAAGACTGTTAAATAGCTCGTCGAAGATTTTTTTATTTCTATCATAATTCGAGGCTAATGAACAAGCTTTCATTTGATATATCCAAGGATATCTCTGAAATAAGAGATTATCACATTTTATTATTTCGTGACCTAAATTTAAGGTGAAACTAAATTTAAAAGCATCCAAATCTCCTAATCCCGTGATATTTACTTTTTCTTTGGGTGTTATATCTGAGATTCTACTATCTTTTAAATAATGCTGTATCGTATTATTGACAAACTCCTCCAGAAATCCGTATACATATTCTGTTAGTTCTATATTTATCCCAGTCTTTGGCTCTTCAAGAACTACTAAATAGTCCACACTACGCTGAAATAGTCCAATAATCGGAATAAATGATTTAATCTTTTCTTTCCATAGACTCTTCTCTAACCATTCTGCTGGATAGTCAAATCCGATGTTATGCACGGAAAAATGCTTTAATACTTGTTCTAACATTTTCATAATCCTCTTGCATCTTTATGCCCCAATCCTTTATATTGTTCTAATTTAGTAGGAATCATTATTTCTAATCCATCTCGACTATTATGAATTATCCATTTTTCATATTTTAACTTTCTCATCTGGGAATTCAATGAGAAGGTTGGGAAGTGGACTGTAGGGTTTGAGGAAACGGTGTAAAAAAGAGAATTGTACTGTAGAATTTTCGGTTTTTTAGGGAAATACTTATGGGGAAGACTTATATTACCTTTATATGAGACATCCACAATAAAGTCAAAAAAGGTAGCCTCTTAGGGGGTAGACCTATGAAAAATAAAATTACAAAGCTTTGTGCTTTGTTTATAATTTTTGCAGTTGGGTTCAGTTCACTTAACGGTATAGCTATCGCATCGAATAACCAAGTGAACCCAACGGGTGATGCCCCGGATGGGATGGTGAATAACACACCAAAAAACTTCACAATATCTTCATCATCTATAATCTACGTCCCTGATGATTATTCAACGATTCAAGCGGCTATTGATAATGCAAGTGATGGATATACGATAATCGTAAGGGACGGGACCTACATCGAAAACATAGATGTAAACAAGCGTTTAACCATAGAATCTGAGAATGGTTCTGATTATACACATGTTCAGGCTCAAAATCCAGGTTATGATGTTTTTGACGTAATGGCAGATTACGTAAACATAAGCGGGTTCACTTTAACAGGTGCTAATGGATTTATTAGAGCAGGCATATACCTCGATGAAGCGAATTACTGCAATATTTCGAGCAACAATGTCTCAAACAACGACTGCGGCATCTACTTAGATGGCAGTTACTTGTATCATTCCAGCGACAATATCATATCAAACAACAACGCCTCGAACAACTGGTATGGAATATATCTCTTGTATTCCAGCAACAACACCATCTCAAACAACACCGCCAACTCGAACAACTTCTATGGAATCTACCTCTACCGTTCCAACAGCAACACCATCTCAAACAACACCGCCAACTCGAACAACTATTACGATGGAATTCGCCTTTCCTATTCCAACAGCAACACCATCTCAAACAACACCGCCAACTTGAACAACTACTGTGGACTCGAACTCGTAGACTCCAGCAACAACAACACCATATCGAGCAACACATTCAACTCGAACAACGACTATGGAATCTGGCTCGCCGATTCCGGCAACAACACCATCTACAACAACTACCTTAACAACACGTACAATGCTTACAACTATGGAAGCAACATCAACATCTGGAACGTCAGTAAGACGGACGGAACAAACATAATTGGCGGACCCTATCTCGGAGGAAACTACTGGAGCGATTATACTGGCGAGGATTTGGATGGAGATGGGCTTGGGAATACATCTTACAACATTGGTGGCACAAACGATTATTTGCCACTTGTAGAACCAACTGCGACTTCTGTTTTTGACACAGGTACTGGCACTTATCCATCCATACCAGGCACATATAACGGAACAATAATCTCAAATCAAGATATTATAGTGCAAAAGATGTACACATATCCGTGTGCAGGAACCAGCGGACACGCAGAATCCGTTAAGATATGGAATTCGACATATACTACAACCGCAACTTGGGATGGATACGCAGGCGATTACCACAACATAACCTTTGGCGAATCTTTCATATTACGAGCGGGCGAAACCTACAATTACACCATAAAAACAGGCTCCTATCCGCAGATAATACATGCAACCAGTAAGGCAGTGACAGGCGGAACGATTACCTGCACAGAGTTCACCGATGCAAATGGTGTCACCTATAACGACTGGATTCCTGCGATTAGGCTATTTTGGTAAAATCAGATCGCTTAAAAAAACTAGAGGGATAAGATATGTCAAAAAGGAGAAGAGGCGAAATTGAGAGAGCTTTGGCCAAAAGGTTAAAAAAAGAGGGGGGCCGTATTAAAGAGAAGTACGAGGATGAACTTCCAAAGTCGAGAGGATATAGATTATATATAAGACAAAACGAGGAATCCGAACCGATCGCGATCGGAGATGTCGACGTGTGGTTAAAATCCACTAAAAACGAAGAGCTTGTCCTCATAGAGCTAGAGTGTGGCGGTCATCCGGCTCACAATACCGCAAAGATTCTTCATTATATCAAAAAAGGTATTGATTACAAGGACAAAGAGATCAAAAGAAATATTAAGGTTATCCAACTTTTCGACAAATCTAAACGCTCAGAATTGAAAAAAGTTTGTGATTTTATAGGAAAAAATTATATAAACGGGTATCATGAGGACTCAGAGATAGATGCTTATTATTTCTCTGATGAAGTAGAAATACCATTTTCTAATGTTGATAAGGCTTCAGACGAGATGTACCAAAAAGTAACAGAACTCTTACTATAATCCCAAAACCCGATCATCGACTTGGCTGTTAAGTTTTTACTTTCGAAACTACTAAGTTTAAGGAAAACCACTAGACCTAACCATCTTTCCTTCATTAGTGATTATCAACGCCTCTGAGCCGGACCTTTCAACCAAACGCATGCCCTCTTCTGCTCCCAGCACAAATACGGCAGTTGATAGCGCATCCGCATCAATTGTATTTTCAGCAAGGATGGTTACGCTCATCAATCCCCGAACAATAGAGCCAGTTCTTGGATCCACGATGTGAGGGGCGTCATTTAAACCTCTCTCATAATTTCCACTCGTTGCAACTGCCTTATCGCAGAGATCGATGGTGGCGATGGATGCTTTCTTATCCTGCGGATTGCGCAGGCCAACCCTCCATGGAGTTCCATTTAACTTATTTCCAAAGGTCCTTATATCCCCACCTGCGCTTACTAGCGCATGCTCTATGCCATTCTGCTTTAACGTTTCAATGGCCTTGTCCACAGCGTAGCCCTTCGCAATCCCGCCCAGCGTTATGCCCATGCCCTCTTTTTTGAGTCGGATCCTTCCACCATCGATGGTTATATTCTCAGGATCGAGCAACTCCAAGGTCTCCCCAAGCTTCGCCTCTGTCGGAATGCATTTTTCCCACAACTCTATAAGAGGCAATACGGCAACGTTAAATGCTCCGTTGCTCAACCCAGAATGATGATTCGCTCTCTCGATGACACATATGGTATCATCATCTGCATAATCGCAGTAGCCATTTTTGTTGAGAAGGCGTATATCACTGCCATCCTTGTAGATGCTCATAAGATCGTTGACCCTATACATTTCTTCAAAAGAGAGGTTCATCGCCTTCTTGGCCCAATCTACATCGGAATGTACCGCTGCAATCTTCACAGAGGTCCCCATGATATTGCGCGTACTCTCTATGACGTAGGCTCTTTTAGAACTCAGCCAGCTGCCAGTCAGGAGAGCCAATGAAAAAGCTGCGCAGCCTTTTATAAACTTCCGCCTATTTACCATTCTCATCACCCTACCATTCTAATCGCATTTCTCGGACATTTTTCCACGCAGATACCACAACCGGTGCACTTCTCCTGGTCGATTAGGGCCAGATTATCCTTAAGCGTTATCGCGTCAGAAGGGCATGCCTTCACACAGATACCACAGCCTATACAGCCGAATTTGCAGATCTCTTTTACATACTTGCCTTTATCTTTCGAAAAGCATAGCACTCGAAACTTCTCGCTGATTTTTCTCAGTGTCAAAATACCCTTTGGACATATACTCACGCATACACCGCAACCCTTGCATTTATTTTCATCTATTACGGGCAGCCGATTTTCACCGATGGTAATCGCACCAAAGGGACACGCCCTCACACAGCTGCCATGCCCTATGCAGCCGTAGGAGCAGGCCTTTTCCCCATCTGCGATCAGCATAGCTGCTTTGCAATCCTCCACTCCATCGTACTCGAATCTGCTAAGGCAGTTTACCCCACCATTGCATAGAACAACTGCAACCTCTTTTTCCTTTTCTTCCACGCAAACGCCTACACACTCTCCAATATTTTTTACGCAACTAAAGCTAGCCGAGGTACAAACGTCTGGGGGGAGTTCGCCTTTAGCGATACGCTCTGCACAGGCCGCACAGCCTGCACATCCACATGCACCACAATTGGCACCTGGCAGGAGCGCTAGTATTGCCTCCACTTTCGGGTCTGCTTCAACATGGAACTTTTTCGAAGCCCATACCAGCATTATGCTGCATCCAAGCCCTACGGTGCCTAGAACCGCTATCGCCGCGCCTAGAATTGTATCACCCCGAAGTAGTTCACAAAGATCAAGGATAGCAGCGCAGCAACTATAAATGCGCCAGTAAACCCTCCAAACATATCAACGCCCCTTTGCAATAATTTCTCCCTTATTCCTGCTGCAAGGAGCATGACCAAGCCATATCCTAATCCAGCACTGATGCCATATACGGTGCTCCCCACATAGGAATAATTTTGTTGAGCGTTCAGCAGAACCACACCAAGCACAGCACAGTTAGTCGTTATCAAGGGCAGGTATATCCCCAGCGATCTGTATAAAGCTGGTTGATGTTTGCGAATGATAAATTCTACCAACTGAACAAATGCTGCGATGACCAAGATGAAGCAGATTGTCTGTAGAAACTCCAAGCCGGAAGGTACCAAGATGAAATGGAAGATGGGCCAGGTAATGATAGACGCCATCCCCGTGACAAATGTTACGGCCATCGACATGCCTATCGAGCTACTCATGTCCTTGGTCAACCCTAGGAAAGAGCACAGTCCTAAAAACATAACCAACAGGAAGTTCTTAGTAAAAATCCCAGCTATCAACAGCTCAAGTAAGTTTTCTGTTGGAAGAAATGTAGGCATCTTACCTCCTCCTCTCACTCATCTTTTTTCCCGCGAACTGGAACAGAAACATGAGCGAACCTATGGTAAAAAACGCTCCTGGAGGCAATACCATAACTGTGGCAGGCTCAATAGGTATGTGTAATGTAGCCAGCTCCAGGAAGCCAATTTGCCCGTTCTCCAACAGCCATAGCATGACAAAGGTGATCTTTCCAGTCCCTAGCAGCTCTCTGATGCCCCCAATCAACATCAGCACCAAGATATAACCAACTGATATCCCCAATGCATCCACTATCGATGGTAGAACAGGATTTTTACTGGCATATGCCTCTGCCCTTCCGATGACGATGCAATTCACTACAATCAACGGTACAAATATGCCCAGCGCTTCATACAAAGGCGGCAGATAGGCTTGTAGGACTATGTCTATTATCGTGACAAAGGTAGCGATGATCACAATAAAAATGGGCAATCGTACAATGGGAGGGGTCTGATTCCTTAGCAAGGATATGAACAAGTTGGACCCCAGCAGAACGAAAGTGAAAGCCAATCCCATCCCCAACCCGTTCTCAAAGGAGGTAGTAACCGCTAGAGTTGGACATATGCCCAGCACCAAACAAAAGACAGCGTTATTTTTTATTATGCCCTTTGTAAATTCGCTTAATAGGCTTGGTTTCCCATTCAATGTTATGCGACCTCCGCCTGGATTTCTCCTATTTTAGTTCTCATGGCGTCCACTACCGCCGTAGAGGATATGGTGGCACCGGTAATGGCATCAATTTTACCTTCGGGTGATAGATGTAAATCCGCCACCGACAAACCAAGGAATTGGTCTCGGAACGCTGTTTCTTTTATCTTTGCACCCAAACCAGGCGTCTCAGAGCTTCTCACCACCGTTATTGCAGTGACTTTATAGTCCAAGTCTATGGCGCCAGCTAGCAGTATGGGCCCTTGAGATCCCTCCTTCGACACGAAAAAAGCGTAACCCACCAAATTTCCCGCATCATCGTAGGCTTCATAATAGACTGGTTCCTCCTCTCCACCCACTGGCGTAAACGCCGCTGCATCCGGCATAACCCGAGGCAATACCATCTCTAAATTGGCCGCCATGTATGCTTGAGTGGTCTCATAGGTCGTGGATAGGGCACCTGCAGCCACCATTGCTATAAGAGTTAGCCTTGTTACAGTTCCTATGGCATTCACGATGGGCTCTCCTTTATGTTCTTTGTATATAATATAAGAAAACGGTAATATTTCAAGGATTAGCACAACCAGTCCAACACCCAAGATCGTTGTTACCGTGACCATAGGAAGAACTAAGATGAGAATAAACAAGGCTCCGATTATTCCAAGCATTAACGCCACATATTTTAACTCTTCTTTAACCATGACAGATACCTCCTTGAAGGATTTGGCGCAGTATACTTATCTATCAAAGCAGTGAAACAATTCATAAGTAAGATCGAATAGCAAATGCCTTCAAAATAACTACCAAATTGCCCATATATTATGATCAATGCCCCACAGCCTGCGCCGAAAATAAATCGTCCGATCTTAGTCACTGGCGTCGTCGAATGGTCGGTGGCAAGGAAAAAAACACCCAATATGAGAACACCAGTGAAGATCGATGAGAGATCTATACGAAGCAATAATGCAGACAATGCCACAATCGCAATAAAGCTCAAAGGAATTCTCCAGTCGATATACCTCTTATATAACAGATAGAGAGCCCCAATCATAGCAAGTGGCGAGGCGTCTGCCAGCCTAGTGGCACCATACTCCAGGATATAAGGTAGGGATACACCAAATCGTGGAGTAGATGCAGGAGTCATCAGCGCTGGCCAGGATATCATCAAAAAAGCCACCCCCACCAAGGATGGATTAAATATGGTGTGCCCCAACCCTCCGAAGGCATGCTTGCCAAATACCATGGCGATTATCACTCCAACAATGGGTATCCAAAGCGGGATATTTGGCGGAAGTAGCAATGCCAGCAATAAACCAATGAGCACCGCATTACCGTCTTTGATGGTTATCCTTTTATCCGACATTTTCTGAAGGATCGCCTCAGTCAGAGCTGCGGTGAGCACACATATCAAGGCGATATATAGGGCGGATAATCCAAAGACGTATAATGCTATAAGGGTTACCGGAAGTAATGCTATGACCATGCCCCACATGATTCTTTCTATGCTTACGTCATCTTTGATGTGTGGTGGCGCTGAGACGATGAGTTTCATCCTTTTTTCTCCACCTCTGATTTAGCATATTTTATCAACTGCACGATGGGTATCTTCGAAGGGCATACATAAGCGCAAGAGCCGCATTCTACGCAATCCTTCACCCTATAGGTCACACAGACGTCAAATCTGGCATTGTCTGCAGAAATTGCCAGCACATTGGGTAAGAGGTCTTTGGGACATACATCAACACACCTAGCACAGTCAATACAAGGTCGTATTTCCCCTATAGCGCCATCATACTGAACAAACATCCCATATGTGCCCTTGGTTACTGGCACTTCATCCGTATATTGAGCTGTGCCGGACATTGGACCATTGATGATGATCTTCTTTGGTTCACCATTATATCCGCCGCAAGTTTCAATTAGGCTTTTAAGAGGGGTGCCTATTCTTGCCAATACGTTTTGGGATTCCTTTGCGCCTGTTACCGTAACCACAGTCTCAATGAAAGGCTTGCCTAGAGATACTGCATCATACACCGCTTTTGAAATTCCGATATTGCTAACCATTGCCTTTGAACCCTTGGCGATCGCATTTTTCATCAGGTTCTCTGTACATTGCACATAAGTGGTTTTTGACGGGATAATTTCTATGTCCTTCGTAGCTGCTTTCATGACATTTATGGCATCGGAATCACCATCGCAGACTACAATGACGCCGCGGGATGCGCCCGTAGCCTTCATCAGAATTTTTAGCCCGCCCAGTATCTCATCTGGATACTCTAACATTAGGGCATGATTTGCGGTCACATATGGCTTTTCGTCTGTACCATTCAAGATGACGATTTCTGACGGGGTTAATTCGATAGGTACTCCCGCCTCCTTTAGGATTTGTTTGATCTCCTCAGGGGAAGGATTCTCCTTCGGTTGAAATTCGATTGAAACATCCTCGCTGGTTTTGATAGCTATGCTCAGGACGTTTTTATTAGGCAGTTTGGAGATTTCAACCACTTCTCCAGAAACACTGGAATGCTCGCTTTCGCCTATCTTCTGACCAACATTCACCTTGTCGCCAATAGCTATCAGAGGCTCACTCACAGGAATTACCACTCTTTCAGGCACCTTCATGACCGCTATTTGCTTCATTTGTCGCCTCTCGCATAAATCTCATTTAGAACTTTTTTTATCCCATCCGATCCTTCAAAGCAGGATTTGAGCCAAACGCCGAATGCATAAAGCCAGATACGGTCTTTTCTACGCCCCAGACCAATTTTTTGCAGTATAATTTTTATTTTAAAGATCCCCCTAATTTTTAATCCTTACCCCTTTTTATCCCCTATTTTTTACCGTGTATAACTGCTAATGTGAGTTCTTCATACTTGATAAATTTTTTGATGATATCATACAATTGCAATTCAGATATATCTCTAAGTTTATTCGGATATTTACAGATTTCGTCTGCGTCAAACCCATAACTTTCATGGATTGCGTACCTTAATGCAGCATATGCAAATCTTTGCGTGGATTTTAAATGCTCCGTTATACACATGGATTTGGCTCTGTTAAACTCCTCGGTTTCGAATCCCCCCATAAAATTTTCGAGTTCGGTAACAATTTCCGATTTGGCAATATTCTCTTGATCGAGTTTTGTGCCAACATATACGCAAAAGACGCCGGTATCTGAGAACCTCCTATCATATGGATACACCGCATATGCCAGACTTTTTTCATCACGAAGTTGCTTGAATAATCTCCCGGACATGCCACCCAGAATCTCTAAAATAATGTCAAATTCAGGTGCATTATATCCATAGGGGGGCATTCCAACTCCTAGAATCAAATGTGATTGCTCTCTCTCACGGAAAGCTTCACCAAAAGTTCCACGAGCAGAATAATCAAACTTAGGTATAACTGGCAATGTATTTTTTTCGAGCTGTCCAAGATATTTACTTGCTACGGCAAATGCATCCTTCTCAGTCACATCTCCAACCAAGGAAATAAGGATATTGCCGCCAGTTATAAATTTTTTGTGCCAAGCCTTAAGGTCCGCTTGCGTAATTCGCCCTATCGTGTCTTTGTCACCGTGCTGACACAGCCCATAGGGGTGATCCCTGAAATATACGCGCTCAAAAAATATCCTACTAAAAGACATCACATGGTCTTCAGTTATATGTAAATCTGTGATTAAATTTTCTTTTTGCTTTTCAACCTCGTTCTCAGGAAAGACCGGATTTACAATGCAATCAAGTATGAGGTTCATGCTGGGTATGAGGTATTGCGGAAGCATCTCCAACCAAAGAAAACAATATTCCTTCTCGCACTGTTTATGGATATAAGTTCCCATATGGTCTAATTTATTTGCAATGTCATCGGATGTAAGTGATTTCGTCCCACTCAAAAGTGTTTCAAGCATCAATGCTGAAATACCGTTATTTTCGATGTTCTCATAAGCTGAGCCGCATCTAAAAAGAATAACAGCTCCAATTTTTGGAATGGAATGCCTGCTCTCTAAAATTAGCTTGTAGTTACCCATATCTCTCACTAGCGGGTCAGATTTTTGTAAAGCCAAAAATTTCTGTTTTATATGATTTTTACCTATCGTCGGCTTCGCAGATTTTGGCAATAACTCAGATACGGACAAATTTCTTGGAGTAAAATATTTCATCAAAATTTCTTGAATGTCTTCTACAGCGATCTTTTGAACCCTATCTGCATAATCTTCGATAAACTTGTAATTCCCATAACAGTTGTATTCACCCAACTTCATCCCGTAGTTTGAGATATCCTCAATCTCAGAAACGAATTCACGCAATAGATGATTCTTCGACTTTTCTAAATCTCTTTGCTTAATCCCATTCTGTTTCAGACTCTCTATTTCTTCAATGGCAGATGTTAACACATCGCTAGGTGACTTGGATGTGGGCTGAGTGCCATAAAAAGAAAGAAGCCCCGCCTCCTTTACAGAAAATAGATCTGATTCTAAAGAGCTCACCAGTCTTCTTTTGTTCTTTAAGGAATTCACCAAAATGGAGCTTTCACCACAATCAACAAGCAAATACCTCAATACCTCTAATCCAATGGTATCAGGATGCAAAAACTCAGGAATTTTGATCCCAAATGCCACGAAATTTTCGTTGATTTCCATGTTAGAGGAAGCGAAGGCCAAATCCTGCTGAACAGGTTCAGTAGGTGAGATACTTGTCTTAACTTCGCCTTTTTGCCAACTTCCGTAAATTTTTTCGATGGTACCTCTTACCTCATCTGCTTTTATATCGCCACAAATGATGAGGGCGCCATTATTTGGTTTATAGTAGTTCGAGTAATGCTCTACAATGCCATTTCTGTCAATTTTTTCTAGGACTTCTTTAAACCCTATGACAGGTCGGCCATGTCGATGCCGCCTGAATGCAGCAGCATGAAGGTTTTCAACGACTTTATTGGTTGGCATATCATTGTATAGCCGGATTTCCTCAAGCACTACTTGACGCTCACGTTCAATCTCTTCCTGTGGGAAAATCGGATTAGTTAGCTGGTCAAACTGTATCTCAAGCGCTTTTGAAAAGTTCTCAGAAGGCACTAATACATAATATGCGGTGAACCAATAATCGGTAAATGCATTGAAGACGCCCCCTAGGGATTCGATTTCTTCAGCAAGCTGACCCTTGCTTCTTTTCTCCGTGCCTTTGAAAAGCAGGTGTTCAATAAAATGTGATATGCCTGCCATATCATCTGTCTCATTGACAGAGCCTACATTCATCCACGGCAATATGAGAACAAGATCGCGATTAGGAATTTCCTTGATTAACACCTTGAGTCCATTATTTAATGTGTAACTGATGATCGAATTGGACATGCATCATCCTTCTTTTTTAATTCATTGTGTAAGTTCCTATAACGTTTTGGTAGATATATGAAGTTGACGAAGGAGATTTGGACGAGCGATATCGAAGCTAGATTGTTTTCAATCTGAATGAATGGATGGTGAAGCAATAGAGAAGTTGTGAGTCATACAAATAAATCCTAGATATTACCCTAAAGAACATGTTTAGCTTTGGGTATCTTTTGCTTGTTCCATTTTAGTTCTAGTTTTTGGACCCCTATTACTTTTGTTTTTAGTTATATATAATCACTTTAAACCGAAGAACAGCAAGAAGAAAACAAAGCTTTTCAAATACAAAACAATAAAGCCTTAGACGGAAAGATAGCTGAGCGAGATTGCAACAGGGTAAGAAGTACCAAAGGTGCAACGTAGAGTCACGGATAGGAAGTGGCTTCTAGAAGACCGTCGTTTGATGGGGGCGTTTTATATATCTTTCTCGTTGGTGTAGGTTTTTGCTAGGTATGTCCTATTAATAGAGCTTCAAAATGAAGTTGTGGTTATTATCAATCCGCCGTGTTTCACTCCTTTTATCGCTTTTATGTTGTCCGCGAATCTTCTCACATTTTTGGCTTGCCCCCGAACAACAATTACTTCAAGACAGGTATGTTCATCAATGTGAATATGGGTCGTTAATGAGATCTCAGAGTGATGATGTTGGAGGTGCATCAATCGATTAGTAACATCTACTATGTCATGGTCTTAAATGATTGTAAGTGTCCCAATAGCATCGCCTTTCTCAGTTTCAATTTCGCCCCTATAAGCGATTTTTTTTACTTATTCAGTAGTTCGGACCCGAATGACACTCCTGCTTTTTCTACATTCATAATAGCACGTTCATAGGGTAGTCATGCTACTAATAATGTAATAATTGCTACCAAAAATGTTTTATACTCATATATATATCATCATAAGTAATACGAAAATAAAAAAAGTTGCTACAGGTATGAAAATGTCAACAACGAAAAATAAACAAGTTGGGGCATGGATAGCCATAATCGTGCTCATAGGTGCTGCTTTTGGTAGTGGATATGCATTGGCCAATATGTCAACGGAGGGGGGAGCAACGGCGACAATAGGCAGTATAACAGTAATCGATGGTGAGGGCAGAACCGTTACTTTAACAACGACACCGAATCGCATAATTGTACTGACGCCAGGATATGCAGAAACCTTATATGCCATCGGTTGCGGTGATAATATCATAGCTGTTGACAATTCGACTGCTCAAAAGGGATGGCCTTTAGAAGTACGTAACAAGACAACCGTTGGAACAGCATCAGCCCCTAGTCTAGAAAAGATAATCGATTTGGACCCGGATCTCATAATCGCGTATCCATATTCTAGGAACGCTCTTTCGAGTTTAGAATCAAATGTTCCGATTTATTATGTTGCATATGAAACGTCATATGAAGATGTCCTAGGAGGTATTCTTGTAGCTGGACTCCTCACTAATCGATCCTCTGAGGCTAAAAGCGTTGTATCAACCATGCAATCCAAAATAGATGCCATTACCAGCTTAACAAAGGACATCAATAAAACGGCGCGTCCTCTTGTGTACTATGAAACCTCCTCTGTACCTGGAAGATGTGCCGGTCCAAATACACTCGGTAACGATTTAATTTACAAAGCGGGTGGAATCAATATTGCCGCTGATGAACCGGTAGCATACCCCACACTAAGCAATGAATACATCATTGAAAGGAGCCCAGATATTATCTTGATTACATGGTATGGCCAGTCAATAGATGATGTTAAAGCGAGAAGCGGATGGAACTCCATAGATGCTGTAAAGAATAGCAGGGTCTACAAGCTGAGCGACATAAGTGGTGTAGGGCCCAATGCGTGGATGGCACTGGAGGAAGTTGCAAAATGGTTGCATCCAGAATTATTTGAGAGTTGATCATATGCCTTTGGTATCTGTAACTTATTGCCAGCAGTATAAACGTGCAAATGTCCACACTTATGGATGCAATTTCAAATGTAAAGGTTGTTCCTACAAATTGAATGAAGAAAGGTCACAAACCAAGACACTAACCTTAGAACAGGTAAAGAACGCGTTGAGGTCATTGAAAATTAAACGAGTACATTTTGTTGGCGGAGAACCTACTTTATGTCAAGATATCGGTCCGATTGCAAAATTCTGCCATGAAGAATTGTGCGTAAGAACTAAGATAGGTCACTCAATGGGTTGGAATATGCCACCAAATGATATTGATGAGATGAATATTACCATAAAAGCATACTCGGAGAGAATTCATAAAGAATATACGGGAGCACCAAATAAGAGGGTGCTAACTAATTTTAGAAAGATTTACGATCAAGGAATAACTTTGAGCGCAAGCACGGTATTTATACCAAGTCTTATTGATTTAGGAGAGCTAGAAGATATAGCCATATTCATAGCAGATGTGGACCCGCTGATACCACTCCACATAACGGGTTACATTCCAGTTCCGGGAACACCGTGGCGTTCTCCGAATCCGAACGAAATGGCGAAAGCAAAACAAATTGCAAAGCAGCATTTAGAGGAAGTTACCACCTCTTACCATCAATCGGCAGATGATTATACTAGGATGATAAAAGAGGATTCAAGATACCAAAGCATAAGAGTTGCATAGAATGGAAAAGAGCGATGTCGATGTTATACACTCTAAAAAACACCTCCGTTGGTCGTTAACAATCCTCTGCTTAGTGATTGGGGTTATTTTAACAGTCCTTATCGCTCTTATAATCGGCCCTATAAATATCCCGATGACTACCGTGTTCAAGATATTGCTTCACTTCCCCCCATCTTGGCCAGATAGTTATAGAGTAATTATAATGGATGTACGGTTGCCCAGAATTTTGCTAGGGGCGTTGGTTGGCTCAGCTCTCGCAGTTGCCGGTTGCGCAATGCAGGGTCTATTTAAAAATCCTATGGCTTCGCCTTATATATTGGGCATATCGTCAGGAGCAGCTTTTGGTGCATCATTGGCTATCGTTTTGGGTAGTAGTCTAGGGAGGGGGATTTTTACAATCCCTGTCATGGCCTTTATCTTTGCCATTGTAACCATATTTTTAGTTTATAATATCGCAAAGTCGAGAGGAAGAGCACCAATAGAAACTTTATTACTTGCAGGGATTGCAGTAGGTGCATTTTTTACAGCTCAGGTATCCCTTATGAAATATATTGCTGGTGAAGAACTTCGTAGCATAGTGTTTTGGCTGATGGGGGGATTTTGGGCGAGTAGTTGGGATAAAGCAGCTGTAGCCTTCCCGTCAATCATTCTAGGGGTTGCCATTATGATGTTGTTTGGTCGTGATTTAAATGTAATGCTTATGGGCGAGGACCACGCTGTAGATTTAGGTATAAATGTGGAATATGTTAAAAAGATTATTTTGATTTTTTCATCTTTGGTAACTGCTGCAGCAGTATCAGTGAGTGGCATCATCGGGTTCGTAGGTCTCATAATACCTCACATTATGAGACTTATTGTAGGGCCAGATCACCGTATTTTACTTCCCTCTTCGTGTTTAGTGGGGGCAATGTTCTTAATAGGGACAGACACGTTAGCACGAACGATTATTCAACCAACTGAGATCCCTGTAGGGATAATTACTGCTTCCTTTGGAGCACCTTTCTTTCTATATCTGTTGAGGCAGAGGAAGAGAGTAACGGGGTGGTGATATGAAGCTCGATATAAAGGGTATTAGTTTCTCTTACGACAGTGTCAAGGCGTTGGATAACATTACGTTTGAAGTAAATGAAGGGGAGATTTTGGGTGTAACTGGACCTAATGGCTCGGGAAAGACAACACTACTCAGATGCATAAATAGGGTATTAAAGCCTAAAATAGGCACCATTTTCTTAGATAAAGAGGATATATTGGAATTAGATAGAAAAGAGATTGCCAAGAATATTGGTGTTGTCCCACAGAACGCCACGATACATTTTCCATTTACTGTTTTTGATATAGTTTTAATGGGCAGAACGCCTCATTTAGGCAGATTAGATCGGGAAACATCGAAAGACTTGGAGGTAGCAAAAAACGCCATGAGAATAACCAATACTCAGCATTTAGCTGATAGGCTGATAGATGAAGTTAGTGGGGGTGAAAAACAGCGCATAATCATTGCAAGGGCATTAACACAGGAACCGAAAATATTGTTGTTAGATGAGCCAACATTACATTTAGATATAAACCACCAATTAGAAGTTTTAGAGTTGATTAAAAGGTTGGCCAGAAAGAACAGGTTGATAGTTGTTTTGGTCTCTCATGACCTCAATTTGGCAAATCGATATTGTGATAGACTTATGCTTATTAACTCAAGTAAAATACATGCGATAGGCAAACCTCAAGAGGTTCTTACGAGAGAAAATATTGAAGATGTTTATAATATTGAGGTAGAATACAACTATAACAAAAGATCAAAATCCTTCAATATTATCCCAATTTCTACGATAGATAGCAAATTATAGGTGTTCAGAAGGCAATAGAGAGATCGTTAAATGGCAGGCAAAAAGAGATTAAGAATACTACTGGAACATAATATTGAGCATAATAAAAGCCATATAAACAAATTAAGAGAAATAGCAGAAGAAGGCAGAGAACTCAAGATATTGAATGAATTAGAGCTAGCTATAGATTATGCTGAAAAATCTAACAATAAATTGGAGATTGCGCTTGAGAAGATCAAGAGCAGTTAAATTAAAAAATACTAATCTATTTCAAGATGGTTAATAGTCTTTTTGCTTGGTTGATATCTTTTTGTTGGCTCCTTCAATCTGGATTCATACGCTATTTATGCCAGGAGCTAGACCTCCTGGCTCATCAGGTACCTAAACATTTTTTGATGCCCTTTGGGGCGATATATTTCGGTAGATAACTCTGGGTTACTAGAAATTTTATTATAAATTAAAAAGTGTTAGATTCTCTGGCACTCTACTTTTGATCTCCTCGTTTTTCAATCCTTGCTTCATTAGACTTTTTGCAATATTACTCTCTATCAAGCACTTCCATAGTTCCAGATCCGTGAGAAACGCCTTTTTCCAAGACCAAATAAATCCTAGACATAACACAAAAAATGCATTTAGCTGAGGTATTTTTTGTTTGTGCAATAACTTATATTACTCCAGTGGCACCTTGAACTCCCAAGGACCTTCCATGTCGCCGAAGCTGGTGATGATAAAGGTAAGCTTTTTAGCATCGCTGGGCACTGGGTCAAGGTGTCCCTCATAGTGTCCCCATGTTAGTTTTATCCCGTTCTCGTGAATACCAATACCAGAATATCCCGCGTCCTTGGTGAAGCCGTCTACGTCATACTGGGCATGGACAGGAACCATGTATGGGGGTGGTGTGGGAATAGGAGGGCCTTGAGGTTGAGTGGGGCTGTAGCTTGGCGGAATGGTAAAGGCATAGAAGCTTACCCCCATCGCCGATAGCTCGACCCACTCCAAGGTGATAGTAATGTCGTTCAACGTCTGAGACTGGTTTACATCGATAGTCTTATTCATAGCTCCCTGAGGGAACTGAATCAGCACCTTGGCTATGGTACCAAAATCGAGTCCAGTTTTTTGGGGTGGGTTTGCTTTAGTGACAGTGATGTTCTTGGCATCGATGTAGTACCAGCCCGTTGATACCTGTTCACCACTATCTTCTCGCTGGTCCCATGCTAAGGTATGGCTCATTACCTTGCCAGGTCCTAGCTCTAGCTCTTGGGCACCAGGTACAAACGAGCGAACTATTTCATGCGTTCTGGGCGATGTGACCTGTATTTCTGGAGGAAACGGGCTCAACGTAATCGACTCTAGTATTGTATTGGTAAACGAGAACTCAATCTCAACTGGCTCTCCGGGTAGATAGTAAGGTTGTGAGGGCTTCGCCTCTATATTCAGCGGGGGCTGAGGAGTTGGTCTCGGTAGTGGTGCAATGGCAGGCGTGGGGACAGGTGGCGGGACCGGTGTTGGTACTGGTGTTATTGTGGGAGTAGCTTCAACCCTTTTGACTGGTGTAGAAGTTGGAGTGGGTGTAGATGTCTGAGTTGGAGTTGGAACCGGAGTGGGCATCGGTGTTGGAGTTGGAGTGACTGCCTTCTCTCCAACACACCCTGAAAAAGCACATGTAATCAAAGCCAAAAAAAGCAAAATGGCCACTGCTTTTTTCATTTTAATTGACCTCCCTGATCCCCTATGATAATCCCTATGTATCCTCACATTATTAAAACAATGGTTAATCAACGATTAGCTCAGTCTCCTCCAATACCACAGTCCATTCGCCCATCCTCTCATTGAACTCCCAGATAACCCTATAATCCTTGGCTCGGAATCCAAACTTAAGAGGACTATGTGAGGAATTGCCGTCGCAAAGCTCATCTTGCCACATTTCCATAGCTTGGATTACTCCAGTGGCACCTTGAACTCCCAGGGACCCTCCCAGTCACCGAGCTTGGTTATGGTGAAGACAAGCTCTTTAGCATCGCTGGGCACCGGGTCAAGGTAATCCCAAGTATGCTGCATTCCATTTTCGAGAAAACGAATTCCAGAAGGACCCGTCTTCTTCACGGGGATGCCATCCAAGCTGTACTCGGCCTCTGCATGGATCATGAGTTGAGGCGGGGGCAGCATCGGACCTTGAGGCAGACCATAATCTGGTGGCGTATTGAATGCATAGACTGTCATTCCCGTAGCGGTCATTTCCACCCGATTCAAAACAAAAGTGATTCCAGCTACCGTTTGGGATTGATTTATCTCGATTGTCTTCTCCATCACGCCCTGTGGTGGCAGGATGAGCACCCTGGTGGCCCAGCCACGTACTGACCCCTCCACTGTTTCTGAGAGTTTTCTGCTGACGACAGTCACTTCAACTCCATACCACCCGAAGTCCACCTGCTGCCCGTCATCATCCCGCTGGTCCCAGACAAAATCATAAGTTATCGTCTCCCCAGGTTCCAATTGGATCTTCTTGGCACCAGCCTGGAACGAGCAAATTATGTCATCGGGGGAGGCTACATTGGGCCGCTCAATGTTGATTTTCGGAGGAAATGGACTCATTATGCGAGGTTCTGACGCTTCGTTGGTAAAGGATAGCGTGATATCAACTTTCTCATCACTCGCACAGGTAATGGGCTCGACTGATCCAAACCTCACAACTCTCGTAGGTCCTGGAGCTGGAAGGGGTAATGGTGTTGCCTCTAATGTTGGCTTAGGGGTGGGGGATGGTGTTGGTGCAGGTATTGATGCTGGAGTGGGTGGCAGTGTTGATACGGAAGTAGGGGCTAGTGTTGGAGTAGGCGTAGGAGCAGTTTCAACTCTCGGGGACTGAATCGGAGTTGGCTTAACTGCCCCCTCTTCGACACATCCTGCAAAAACACATGTGATCAAAGTCAACAAAAAGATAACAGCAACCATCTTTTTCATTTTAATTTATCTCTCCCGTGCTCTCTTAATCGTCTATTAATTTCAAGCCTCTTAATATATTGTCAAAGTAGTTGCCCATAAGTAGAAATCACTAAACAAGCAAAACAAGGGTCTGACCGTTACCCAATAGGAACTAATAAATGCCCATCAAGACAAATAGTGATCTGTGACTGACCCATCTAAAAATAAGTTTTTTGGAAAGAAGTTACTGCTAATAGGGCTGTCCACAAGGCAGATGGCAGAGTCCGCTATTAAGAGCAACTATAATTTCATCACTCTCGACTATTTTGGAGACCTTGACCAAAAGAGGATATGCGAGAATCATTCACTTTTTCATCGGGAAATTTTCGATCCGAATGATCTTTTTCTGGCATCACAGGACTTGGACTTTGATGCTATCGTTTATTCCTCGCCCTTTGAAAACCACCCCCAGATAATCAAGGAATTTGAGAGAGAGTGCATTGTTATCGGAAACAGCTCAAAAACCGTTTCAGGGGTGAGAGACTGGATCACTTTTTTTGATTTTCTGTCAAGGGAGGGGATTGATTATCCTGAGACTATCTTTGATGTTAAAAATGTTCACGGAAGTTACCTGTTAAAGCCACTCAAAGGCAGTGGTGGCACCCAAATAAAGACATACAAAAAAAGCTCCAAAATCAAAAAGTCATTTTTTTTACAGAAGTATCTAAAAGGAAAATATTGCTCTGCCTCTTTCATTTCCGACGGTGCCAATAGTGAAGTCCTAGCTGTTAACGAGCAGTTGGTGGGCAAAGAGGAGTTCGGTGCCAAAAAATTCTGGTACTGCGGTAATATTACGCCTTTAAAGGAGGTGCAGAAGATCAACGAAATATGCAGTCAGATCACAAAAAGGTTTGGGCTGAAAGGCAGCAATGGCATTGATTTCATATTGAGGGATGGCAAGATCTATGTCTTAGAGGTGAACCCTAGATTCCAGGCATCAATGGGCATCATCGAGAATGCTTATGATATAAACCTCTTTGATTTACATGTGAGGTCCTTCTGCGGTGAATTGCCACATTTTGAAGGAGAGGCTACAAAAACTTGGGGGAATGCCATCCTCTATGCTGAGAAGGATATCATCTTGCCAGATACCAGCAAGTGGATTGGCAAGTTTAAGGATATTCCGCATCCGGGTGAAAGGATCGATAAAGGACAGCCCATCTGTTCGATCCTGGCATCTGGAGCAGATAAAGAGGAATGTTGGAATAGATTGGTTGAACAGGCAAATAATCTGAAGGATGAGTTATATCAATGATTCTTTTTATGTTTTTTAGGTAGTATGCTCATCCTTTATTTGACCCCAGCTCTAGGATGCTATGAAATTTACTTAGAAAATAGGCTGATCAAAAATGGAAGTGACTCATCTGAGAAGGGCAATCACCGACAAAACAGGTACACCTTATCAGCCGTATAACACCACGCAACAAAGGAAAATATACTCACCCATAAACCTTAAACTAACTGAGTGAGTGATAGAATATGGAATTTATGCTTGAAAGCGAGCTCTCTGAGGAGATCGAAAAATGGACCTGCAAGCTTGATGAGATACTCCCAACAACCAAACCCTGTGATGAGGAAGGTAAAAGCCTCCTAGAAGATATCCTAGCATATCGCAAAGACTCGGAGTACTTTCTTGAGAAGGGGGATCTCATAAAAAGTTTTGAATGTTTGATATGGGCTTGGGCGTTGCTCGAGATTGGCAAGAAACTCAGATATCTGAAGTAAATTCAGGCACCTTTCTTAATAAATCTCTCCGACGAGCCGACATACATAGATTTTTGAGATATTGATTGTAGCTAAACCAGAGAAGGATGAACAAAGAGGTTCAAAAAGGGTACCATAACACAATCCCTTGATGAAGTCAATGATAGGGTAGTAATAAAACAGTAAGAATCTTTTTAGAGGGATTAGATATAAGTAGTCAGACAAAATTCCACCTTTGGAGTCACTATCCATGGATAGTCAGTATAATAAAGCGTTGCATTTGGAGTACTTTACAGTCATATACAACATTATAGAGGCGATCGCTTCAATTACTTTTGGAAGTCTTGCAAACAGTATTGCTTTAGTTGGTTTCGGATTGGACAGTATCGTTGAATCGCTTTCGGGTTTTGTCCTGATCTGGAGACTGCAAAAACATAATAAGCTTACGCCAGAAGAGGAGGAAAAAATTGAAAAAAGAGCAACAAGGTTTGTTGGTATAACTTTTTTGGTATTGGCTGCTTATGTTCTATTTGAGTCAATTAAAAAGATAGTAACAAAAGAAATTCCTGATCCTTCACTAGCAGGAATCATAATTGCACTTATGTCAATAGTTATAATGCCCATTCTCGGATTAAAGAAAAGGAAGATTGGCATACAGCTAAATTTGAAATCTTTGATTGCCGATTCAAAGGAGACTTTTGTTTGCTCTACATTATCTGTCGCATTACTTTTGGGTTTAGCAGGCAGATATTTCTTTAATTTTTGGTATGCTGACCCAATTGTGGGCTTGATAATCGTGTTTTACCTCGTAAGAGAAGGAAAAGAGTTACTAATTGAAGAAGACTGATTTTAGAATAGTTCGACTTCGACTAACGGCTTATTACCTTCGTCCGTCCATCAATCCACCTTGCCACAAATCCAGAGATTGTTATTAATGCCGCGAATTTGAATAATAAGCTGGTCACATATAAAATTAGAATAAAGAAAAATTACTTCAACAAAAAAAATAACTGGCAAAAAAGGTTAAATGCCCTTGTTCTTACATAAGAGTGAATGAAGAAAATAGTCCTTCCGGATGAGTTTAACGAGAACGCAAAGAAAATTCACACAATGCGCATTAGAGGGGCGGGAAAGATCGCGAGGTTTGCTGCCGAAACAATAAAAGAGCTTGCTGAAAGTTACGATGAAGATGATTTAGAAGAGCTCAAAAAACTATTAACAGAAGGGGCAAGAGCACTGCTGAATACGAGACCAACCGCGATATCGCTGAGAAATGCCCTACGCTTGACCCTCCAAGGATCGAGCGGGAAGACTGTGAACGAATTTAAAGAAAGCGTAAAGAGTGAAGCGGATAAGTTCATTAAAAATTCATTGAAGGCCGTTGAGACAATCGGAATTTATGGCTCGAAAAGGATTGAAGATTCTGATACCCTACTGACACACTGTAATAGTTCCGCCTCTCTTGCGGCGATCCTACAAGCACACAAAGATGGAAAAAAGATCAGGACATTCGCCACAGAGACTAGACCCTGGAATCAAGGCTATTTGACGGCAAAGGAGCTAGCAAAGAATGGTGTTGATGTCACCCTGATCGTAGACTCTGCCGTGAGGTATATCATCGAAGATGAAGATATAAAGTCTGTGTTCGTAGGTGCAGACACCGTCTGCTCTAATGGCGCGGTGATTAACAAGATCGGAACATCGCAGATCGCACTGGCTGCTCATGAGGCAAGGATTCCGTTCTACGTCTGTGCAGAGATATACAAATTCTCCCCTGAGAGTTTGAGAGGTGAACTCGTTCAAATTGAGGAAAGAGATGTGAGTGAGATTGTAAACCCAAAAAAATTTTCCAAGGTGAAGTTCCGCAACCCTGTATTTGACGCCACACCAGCAGAGTACATAGATGCCATAATCACCGAGAAGGGGGTAATTGCACCTCATGCCGCTTATGATTTAATTGAGAAAGAATTTAGGGAGATGAGCGAATGGAGTTTGTAGAATGCACCTATTATGTCGAGAGCTCTCTGCCAATAGAGAAAGCTGCAAGGGCTATTGCAGCAGAGCAGTCAACTGGCACATGGACAGACATCTCAACCAAGGAAAAAGAGGTAGATGAACGATTAGGTGCGAGGGTCCTTGAGATTGACGGCTCGAAGGTGAAGATCGAATTTCCAATTGATTTGTTCGAGGTCTATAACATACCCCAGTTCCTTGCCACCGTTGCTGGCAACCTCTTTGGTTTGGGGGCACTCAAAAATGTCAGACTCCTCGACATCAAGCTTCCAAAAAGCTTTGTAAGGGAATTTAAAGGCCCCCGCTTTGGTATAGAGGGGGTACGGAAAAAGGTTGGAACGGTGAGTGAGGGGAGAGCGCACGTAGGAACCATCATCAAGCCCAAGGTAGGTCTCAGCCCTAAAGAAACTGCAGAAGTCGCTTATAATGCCGGCATAGGGGGATGTGACCTAATAAAGGATGATGAGACCCTGACCGATCAGGCATTCTGCCCCATGGTGGAAAGATTGGAGAATGTCATGGAAAGGCTCGACAAGATAAAGGAGGAAAGTGATAGGACGGTTCTTTACGCAGTGAACATTACCGTTGGAGCAGAAGAGATACTTGAGCGTGCAGACCTAGCAATGGAACACGGAGCGAACATGCTTATGATTGATGTTCTGACCGCTGGTTTCTCTGCACTCAAGACCTTGAGAGAGGATAAGTCTGTAAACCTCCCGATACATGTGCACAGAACGATGCATGGTGCAATTACGAGGAATAAAAAACACGGCATAGCGATGCTCCCCTTGGCGGTTCTTGTTAGGCTGTGCGGTGGGGACCAGCTGCATACAGGAACAGCCACAGGCAAAATGGAGAGGGACATTGAAGGCGTAAAGGAGATCAATGACTTCCTAAAGAGCGACTGGCATGGTTTCAAGAATGTCTTTCCCGTTGCATCGGGTGGCCTTCACCCAGGCTTAGTGCCCTATGAGATTAACGCTTTTGGAAACGATGTAGTTTTACAGGCTGGTGGAGGCATCCATGGTCATCCAGATGGGACGATCGCAGGTGCTAAGGCAATGCGCCAAGCGGTTGATGCAGCAAGGAAAAATATTCCATTGGAGAAGTATGCATTAGAGCATCCAGAGCTTATGAGGGCACTTGAGAAGTGGGGAAGAACAATTGAGTGGAGTGAGCTTTATGGAAAATAAAGCCCCTTACAAGGTGAAAAGGATAGACATTCTCAAGGGAGCGCATGAGGTGCTATTAAACAAAGAGGATGCAGAGGAGTTAGGATTGCGTACTCAAGATAGGGTAAAGGTAGTCCATGGTAAAGGGGAAAGCCAGTCAGCAGTGGTTAACATTACTGATACATTGGTTAGCAAAGGAGAGGCGGGAGCTTTTATCGAATTGTGGAGGGATTTGAAGGAGGGGGAAAAAGTTCATATCGTTCCCACATCTCGCCCGGCCTCCATAGACTTTGTCAGGAAAAAGATCTACGGCAATGCTTGGAGCCAAGAGGAGATCAATACAATCGTTGAGGATATTGCGTTGGGCAAACTTTCAGATATTGAGCTTGCCGCCTACACTACAGCAGTTCAGATAAATGGAATGAGCATGGATGAGATTACCTGGCTTACAACGGCCATGGTCAGAACAGGCGAAACACTGGAATGGGAAAGCTCTCCGATTCTCGATGTTCATAGCATAGGAGGCGTACCTGGAAACAAGTATGCGCCAATCACGGTTTCAATTGTCGCTGCTAATGGGCTCACAATCCCGAAAACATCATCGAGGGCAATAAGTTCTGCTGCCGGCACCGCTGACATTATGGAAGTGGTGTGTAATGTGGAGCATGGTGGGCAATCAATTAAAAGGATTGCACAAAAAGTTGGTGGAGCGTTGGTGTGGGGGGGTGGAATGAACCTTGCACCGGTAGATGATGCCATAATTAGGGTCGAATACCCACTATCCCTTGATCCCCATGGGCAGGTTTTAGCATCTGTTATGGCAAAGAAAAAGGCCGTTGGGGCAGAGTACTGTGTCATAGATATCCCCATGGGAGAGGGGGCAAAGATCACAACAAGCGAGGAGGCAAAGTCACTAGCTAGAGATTTCATAATACTCGGGGAACGTATAGGTGTGAAAACAAGGTGTGCTATCACCTATGGAGGGCAACCTGTCGGAAGGGCAGTCGGCCCAGCCTTGGAAATTCGGGAGGTTCTGTCAGTCCTTGAAGGAGCGAAAGAGCCGAACAGTCTCATTGAGAAGGCATTGAGTCTCGCAGGGATACTTCTTGAGCTTGGAGGAATGGCACGCCCAGATAGAGGACTAGAGCTTGCGAAGAAAACTTTGGAGTCAGGGAAGGCTTTGAAGAAGTTCAAGGAGATTATCGAGGCCCAGGGTGGAGATCCAGATATAAAGGCCGAGGATATCATGCCTGGAAAGTACACTTATGAATTGCCCTCGCCAAAGGATGGCTATATTGAGGCAATAAACAACAGAGCGATCGTCAAGATTGCAAGGTCAGCAGGCTCTCCAAAAGATAAAGGGGCAGGGATCGTGTTAGGATTCAAAAAGGGTGAAGGGGCCGAAAAAGGGGAGGCTTTACTCACAATCTACGCTGAGAACAAGAGAAAGCTCGATGATGCAAAGACACTCGCCAGCAAACTCCAGCCAATAAGAGTTGAAGGGATGATTTTAGGAGAGGTTGTTGGGTAAATCGATAAAGGGGTATCATCCTTTTATTAGTTTCAATCCTTGTTTTATTAGGCTTTTTTTGCAATTGGAAGCAAGCCAAGGCTCAGGGAAGAGCGCCCCTTGGTGTCGCTTGGAACGAGTGGTTAGGCAAAATATCGCCTTAACTGAAAGATAAATCTCTGCCCCTTATTATGCTGGCTTTGAATGAGCCTTGAGAGGGATAATGAGTCTTGATCCCTCTATGATGGAAGTTTAGAGAGGCCCAGTTTGGCGTTGCCAGCAACCAGATCATCCTCATCCTGCGCCAGCTCTGTCAATATGGACCGACAGCGTTCGTCGCGAAGCTCACACAGAAAGATCATAACGTAGGAACGCTTTCGGCTGGAGCGATCGCGCAGACGCTCCGACAGCGTGGCTATAAGTGCATCAGATCCTTTCGAAAAGGCAAGCGTATCAAGGAACGGACGTTTGCCATGGCGAGCGGCGAATCCCAGTTCCTCGGCCAGCCAATCAGCCAGGCTTGATCCGATTTTATTGTTTGGAGTCGTGTCTGCAAGTGCTTTGACAAGGGCGTTCATCACGGTAGCGGAGACACCGCTAACTTCGGGCAACTGTATCAGACGCTCCAATTGCAAAACCAGCTCCTGCAAGGCCTCCGCGCAAATGAGTGTCCGTTTGCCGTTCAAGTACAGGTCCGCCAACTGCTGGAATATGGTATCCCTCTCTTTCGACGATATACCCTCCTTGTGGGAGCGGGCTTTCAGTTTCGCCAGTTTCTGCTCTTCACTACTTCTCTTTTTGAATAGCCAATCAAATATCCTCATTTTAGCCTCCTTGCCAGAGTTTACATTTTTTACAAAATGCCTAACCATTGATTTTTATGCCATTGTATTGGTTGCAAAATTCTACCGCCTTGTTGCCACCTTGTCAACCCAGGCTTGAACTTAATAGCTTTGACAATACCACCCACATACCAGCACTGACCATTGATACGGAGCTAATCCGCTATAAGTGGGCAGCCGTTCCAGGGACTTTCCCCGACTACGAGAAGCTGACACCGACGGAGTTTAACCTCTCCGCTCACTTCGACACTATTGAGGCGGTCAAGGCCATTGGCTCTCTGAGAGTCCTGGCCGACAGCAAGGCGTACCCGATTGACCTTGACATCGGCAACGGCATTTCAATCCCACTATGGTCTGATTTTAGCTTTGTTCTATCTTTTATTTAATATCCTTTCAGCTTCATTTCAATCCCACTATGGTCTGATTTTAGCCAAGAAGGCCTTTATTGACATAGTTATCCTCCCAGTTATTTCAATCCCACTATGGTCTGATTTTAGCTTTTTGTTTAAACTCTTTTGGAGTTTCCTGAATTTGATTTCAATCCTCGTTTTATTAGACTTTTTGCAACTTCTTAAAGATATGCCTTGTTGTTTCCATTGCGAATGGGGTTTCAATCCTTATTTTATTAGACTTTTTCACAAACCTGGCTAAGGAGAGTTTCGACGGTTCTGTTTAAAATGCAGTGGTGGAAAGATATTGTCCTAGGGACATATAATCTCGTTTAAATGACAAACTAGAAAGTCTACAGTACAACCCCTATAACGCTTCTCTTAGATAACTAATCCATCCCAACACCACACCATAGAAGCAGTGGCATTATTTGATGTTGATTGTTTATTTAAAATGAAATTACTTTTTCGAATGGTATTACTTTCATTAGCGGCTTTAAATTGATGTTTGTTAGTTCACGTATAACCATTTCTCAAAATTTCTTCTTCGGTTACTTCCATACAATTGCCACAGTATCCAGCATCGGCACACACCCACCACAGCACTCCATTTCTGTCTTGAAGAACCATGTATTTGTTCTTACATTTTGGACGGAATTTATTTTCTGTAAATTTTTAGTTGTAGAACTTGAAATAACTCTAGGGTGCACAAAATGCACCTTCAGCGTCGTTTCCACTTTTAAAACGTTGAAATGACCTGAGGATTCGACCTGTTCACCCATCATGCTCTCAGCATTGCTGCCCAGCATTGCATAAACGGAACCAGGCTGATCCCTTTTGGGCGTTCAAAGCCAACTGGACAGGACACATCACATCGTTACAAAAGCCTGACCAACCACAACTGGCATATGCTAATCCACCCAGAAACGATGGACTACATTAGAATCACAGTTATTTAAAATTTTCAACAGTAACTTCCACTATATTCTGACCGGCAATTGCTACTATATCATCAATACCCTTTCTGGCAAAGACGTGCATTAGTCCCATTACCTCATATTGACCGTTTTCTAAATCGGTTGTATCCCAGTTGGTGGGGAAATTCTGTTCCTTATCGTCTGACTCACCAATCTTAATCCAAGTATTCGTGTTCTTCTTGCGATAGTACCAGGGATTGGTTACCTTCACGACTGGTCCAGGGATATCCAAAGATTTTAACTCCTTTTGTAGCAAGTCCTCATCAAAATATTCTCGCAGTAAAACATTTCCAGAATAGATTTTCAAACCCCTTGAAGGAACAATATAGTGTGGCCCCCAATCGTATGACATAAGCACCTCCATTTAAACTATTCATTTAGTTCTTGCTAATAAGCTTTATCATCGTATTACAAGATTGAAGGCTTCTCCCATTATCGATGAAACCCAAAAAGACCATGTCCTAATGTATAGACAGAGTTAACATAAGAAGTACAAATAGAATGATGCAGTAAATATCATATTTTTTCTTAATTGTTAGGTTGATTTCTCAAATAGCATTTTAAGAGCTCTTCATAATCAAATTGTAAGGAATATGATAAAAATGAAACAGAGGTGACCCGTAAAAAATGCTGGACAGTGGAGATACGGCGTGGATACTCGTCTCGACAGCCTTAGTCGTTTTGATGACACCCGGTGTTGGGTTGTTCTATGGTGGGATGGTTCGCAAGAAAAATGTGGTGTCAATGCTTTCCCTTTCTTTTGCGGCTCTTGCGCTAATCAGTATTCAGTGGGTTCTCGTAGGCTACAGCCTATCCTTCGGCTCTGACATAGCAGGAGTTATAGGCGGCCTTGGATTTCTTGGATTGATGAATGTAGGCATGGACTGCGGAAATTTGACGATTCCACACTTAGCGTTCATGGCATTCCAACTCGCTTTTGCTGCAGTAACGCTGGCAATCCTAACCAGTACAATGGCTGAACGAGTGAGGATGAGTGCATTCATGATCTTTGGTTTACTCTGGACAACGCTCGTTTACGACCCGCTTGCTCATTGGGTCTGGGGGGGTGGATGGCTTGCTCAAATTGGTGCATTGGATTTTGCTGGAGGTACGGTCGTACACATAAGCTCGGGTTTCTCTGCTTTGGCCTTAGCACTTGTCATCGGCAAAAGACGCGGGTTTGGAGAGGGGGCAATGGAACCCCATAGCATACCCCTAACACTCCTAGGTGCAGCCTTGCTCTGGTTCGGTTGGTTCGGCTTTAACGGAGGTAGTGCCTTAGCTGCAAATGGACTCGCAGCCAATGCATTGGTAGTCACAAACACTTCTGCTGCTGCAGGAGCACTTGGCGGGATGGCTGCAAACTGGATGCAAGGAAAGCCAAGCTCATTGGGCATGGTGAGTGGCGCTATTGCTGGACTCGTTGCGATTACACCGGCAGCAGGATTTGTTACACCAATGTCCGCCATAGCGATCGGACTGGTCGCAGGGGTCATCTGCTACAAGGCAATGCTTTTCAGAATAAAGATAGGGCTTGATGAAAGCCTTGATGCATGGGCGATACATGGAGTTGGCGGGCTATGGGGTGCACTAGCTACGGGAATATTTGCAACTGAATTGATATGTGGATGTTCGGGTTTACTTGACGGGAATATAGGCCAATTCACTGTCCAGATAATTGGTGCTGGAGCGGCAATTATCTACGCTTTCGTTCTGACGTTTTTACTCGCTAAAATCGTAGACATAACGATTGGGTTACGGGTTACAGAAGAGGAAGAATACGTAGGTTTAGATCTCTCACAGCATGGAGAGGGGGCGTATAATAGTTAAGATGTGGTGGAAGAAAGCATGAAGAAGATCGAAGCAATAGTCCGACCTGAAAAACTCAAACATGTTACAAAGGCTTTGGAAGAGTGCGGACAGGTGGCCATGACAATAACCGAGGTAAAGGGAAGAGGAGAGCAAAAAGGAATCACATTACAGTTCAGGGGAAGGAGCATGGAGGTCGATACGCTACCAAAAGTCAAAATTGAAACAGTGGTGAGGGACGATTTAGTTGAACCATTAATCAACGTGATATCGAGTGCAGCAAAAACAGGCAAATTCGGTGATGGCAAGATATTTGTGTCATCTCTGGAGGAGGTGATACGAGTGAGAACAGGTGAAAGAGGAGACGGGGCTTTGTGAGTTTTTTCTTTTCCTTTAAACTTTTATATATGACATGACAATTCCCGACTGGAAGCCAAAATAAAGGGAGAGCTAATGCCTAAATCAGAGAGTATCAAGAAAGTGCTGCTAATCGGATCAGGCCCAATCCAAATAGGCCAAGCTGCCGAATTTGATTTCTCTGGCTCTCAAGCCTGCAGAGCGTTAAGAGAGGAAGGCGTTCGAGTAGTCCTAGTCAATTCTAATCCTGCAACCATCATGACTGATTTCGAGATGGCTGATGTGATATACATCGAGCCATTGATAACCGATGTCGTGGCGAAGATTATCGAAAAAGAGCTGCCCGATGGCATTTTAGCGGGTTTCGGTGGTCAAACAGGGTTAAACATAACAGCAGAGCTGGCAGAAGCAGGCATTCTATCCAAATATAACGTACAAGTGCTGGGCACACCCTTGGAAGCAATTTACAATGCAGAAGACCGCGAGCGATTCAAGCAAACAATGGAACGCATAGAAGAGCCTGTTCCGCGCGGATTCACCGTTACCTCTATCGAGGAGGCTGAAGCCGTAGCCACCGAACTCGGGTTACCACTCATTGTCAGGCCATCGTACACCCTTGGGGGCACTGGAGGCGGTATAGCAAGGACGACAGAGGAGTTAAGAGAGATCGTTTCCTACGGGCTCCATGTATCGAGGATTCGTCAGGTTCTACTCGAAGAGAGCGTGCTGGGCTGGAAGGAGATCGAATACGAAGTGATGCGCGATGCGAAGGATACCTGCATTACGATTTGTAATATGGAGAACGTGGATCCAACCGGCATACATACCGGGGAGTCAATCGTTGTCACACCATCCCAGACATTGACCGATGAGGAGCACCAAATGTTGCGATCCGCTGCCATAAAGATCATACGCGAGTTAAAACTCGAAGGCGGCTGCAACATACAATTCGCATTGAAAGAGGGCTCTTACAGAGTGATAGAGGTCAATCCCCGTGTTTCGAGGTCCTCTGCACTCGCATCAAAGGCAACGGGATATCCCATCGCCAGAGTGGCAGCAAAGATAGCAATCGGACTACAGCTCGATGAGATAAGAAATGATGTAACGAAGGAGACGCCTGCTTCCTTCGAGCCAGCCATAGACTACGTAGTGATCAAGATACCTCGATGGCCATTTGATAAGTTCCCCAGCGCTGATAGAACCCTGACAACCTCAATGAAGAGCACCGGTGAGGTGATGGCGATCGGACGGACATTTGAAGAGGCATTGCAAAAAGCGCTACGGTCACTGGACATTGACAAAAGCTTCGACAACTGGTCCGATGACGAGTTGAAGTCCCTCCTAAAAACGCCAACTGATGAGCGCATATTTGCCATCTATGAAGCATTGAAGAGGGGGTTCAGCTTAACTGAAATAGCGGATCTAAGCTGTATCGACCCTTTCTTCATTAGGAAGATCGATAAAATAGTGCGCTTTGAGACGAAGTTACAAAAAGACCTCGAGGGCAATTTGCGAGAGGCAAAAAGATTGGGCTTCTCTGATGAACGGATTGCACAGCTAACAGGCAAAAGCAGAGAAGAGATAGCCGATCTCAGAAAAGAGAAGGATATCTTCCCTACGTACAAAATAGTTGATACATGTGCGGCAGAATTCGAAGCAAAGACGCCTTACTTCTATTCGACCTACGAGGATGAGTGTGAATTAAAGTCGTCTGCCAGAAAAAAGGTGCTAATAATCGGAGCTGGACCTATCAGGATAGGGCAGGGGATTGAGTTTGATTACTGTACTGTGCATGCCGTAAAAGCGTTGAAAGAGGAGGGGGTTGAGGCTCACATTATCAACAACAATCCAGAAACGGTATCCACCGACTATGACACCTCAGACAAGCTCTTCTTTGAGCCCTTGACACTCGAAGACGTGATGAACGTGATCGAGAAAGAGCACTATGAGGGCGTGATGGTGCAATTCGGTGGGCAAACATCGGTTAACTTGGCAGTTCCACTAAAGAAGGAACTGGAACGTACAGGATCAAAAACGGTCATCTTGGGAACTGATCCGGAACGTATCGATGCAGCCGAAGATCGGGAACGATTCAGTAAATTACTCCTGCAGTTGAACATCCCACAAGCAGAAAGTGGCTATGCAACCTCCCTAGAGAAAGCGAAGGAGGTCGCATCGCGCATAGGCTTCCCTGTGCTCGTTCGCCCCTCATACGTGTTAGGTGGCAGAGCGATGCAGATCGTGTACGACATTCACGATTTGATAAGATACACGCAAGAAGCGGTTCGTGTATCTAAGGAGAAACCAGTACTCATCGACAAATTCTTGGAAAAAGCTATCGAAGTCGACATCGATGCGGTCTCTGATGGCGAGGATACCCTGGTCGGTGCTATTATGGAGCATATTGAGGAGGCGGGGGTTCATTCCGGCGATTCCAGCTGTGTCATTCCACCCCAATCCCTACCCAAGGAGGTGATTGAGAGAATAAAGGACTATGTAAGGAGAGTAGCCCTCTCTCTGAAAATAAAAGGGTTATTGAACATCCAGATGGCGATTAAAGGGGATGTGATTTATATCTTAGAAGCGAATCCGCGATCCAGCAGGACGATACCCTATGTCGCTAAAGCAAAGGGGATACCTCTCGCAAAGATCGCCGCTAAGGTGATGTTGGGGCATCGGTTAAGAGATTTGAGTTTCATGGAAAGAGAAGTGAAACATGTAGCAGTAAAGGAAGTTGTTTTGCCCTTCTCCAAGCTAAAGGGAGTTGACACCATCCTCGGACCAGAGATGAAGAGCACAGGGGAGGTGATGGGCATCAACGGGAGATTTGATAAGGCCTTTTACAAAGCTGAGCTAGCAGCTGATAACCCACTGCCAATAGATAGCAACAGCACGGTGTTCATTTCGGTGTGTGATGAGGATAAAGAGAAGATTGTGGAAGTGGCGCGAACATTGCAGAAAGTTGGGATCTCCATCGTTGGCACCGAGGGCACGGTGGATTATCTCAGGCAGAGGGGGATTGAGGCGAGAAAATTGAAGAAGATTCAGGAAGGCTCGCCGAACGTCCTAGAGATGATGCATGCGCAAGCAGTGAACCTAGTGATAAATACACTGACGGGTAAACAATCTTCCAAGGACAGCTATCAAATACGAAGGGGTTGTATCGACCTTGGTGTTCCGTATCTAACAACGGTTCAGGCTGCGAAAGCTGCTGCATCGGCAATTGCAAAAATGAACGAGAGCCAAGGGGAGATTGAAGTAAAATCCATAAACGAGTATTTTGCAGGTTGAAATGAAATCAATTCTTGCTCTGGAGGACGGGTCGTTAGCGGAAGGCGAGGGATTCGGAGCTGAGGGGACAGCAATAGGCGAACTGGTCTTTGCAACTCCATTTACTGGCTACGAAGAAGCGCTAACTGACCCTTCATATAAGGGACAAATCTTGATGTTCACCTATCCTCTAGTTGGGAATTACGGAGTAAGCGGAGCCAAATTCCAATCCAACGGAATAAAAGCAGAGGGGTTTGTGATACGGGAAAAATGCGACTTGCACTCGCACTACAAGAGCAGGCAGAGCTTAGATGCGTTCCTGAGAGAGGAGGGGGTGCCAGGAATCAGCGAAGTCGATACGAGGATGCTGACGCGAAAGATACGAGAATATGGCACAATGAAAGCATGTTTATGCAATGGGGACGACGTAGATGGAAGCAGAGCCTTAGAACTCGCGAAAACCCAGCCAGATATCTCAGAACTCGACCTGATTGGACAAGTTACTTGTAAACAAGCTTACAATATCAAGGGGAAAGAGGGATCAAAACGAATTGCAGTACTCGATCTGGGTATTAAGAGAAACATATTGAATAACTTGGAAAAGCGAAATTGGAGCATCTTCGTGTTCCCATCTAACGCAACAGAATCAGAGATAAGAGCGGTAGAGCCTGATGCGTTGCTACTATCCAATGGACCCGGTGACCCCAAGCAGGGGAGCAATGCGATAAAAATAGTCAAGGAAATGGTGGGGGAAATTCCAATTTTCGGTATTTGTCTCGGGTTGCAGATAATCGCACTTGCCCTTGGCTGCGATACATACAAACTGAAATTCGGGCATCGGGGTGCTAACCAGCCGGTGAAAGACCTCAAAAGCGGACGGGTGTACATAACCTCCCAGAATCATGGGTTTGCAGTTGATAAAGACTCGTTGGAAGGGGAAGCAGAGCTAACGCAGATAAATGCAAACGATCACACGGTAGAAGGGTTCGAGAATCCCTATCTTGGTGTCAAATGTGTGCAATACCACCCGGAAGCGAGCCCAGGACCGTTGGACACGGAAAAGTGGTTCTTTGATGAACTCGCGACAAAAATCAACAAATGTTAACCAATTCAGACCAATCGATCCGAAAAATTTGCGAAGAGTTTTGGCTTAAAATTTAGATTCCTTAACTTTCCCAGTAGTCTTAAAATGGATTCAGGAATCATTGGTGAAGGGATCATTGGTGAAGTGAGTGATAGCTTGCTTTAATAGATCGAAAATAAACTGTGTTATAGCAAAGAGTCCAATTACTTTAATGAAAACATCATTCAGTTTTGGAGAAAGATAAGGAAAACAGAAATGATCGCAATAATTGATTATGGGATAGGGAATCTGTTCAGCATTTACAATGGGTTGAAACGCGTGTACGATAAGCCTATGATCGTTTCGTCCGATAATACAGGAAAGCTGGAAGGAGCAGATGGAATTATCGTGCCTGGTGTTGGCGCATTTGACGATTGTGCACGAAATTTCAAACCGTTTTCCCCTATATTAATTGAGATTGTAGAATCTGGCGTGCCTGTTCTGGGTATATGTATAGGAATGCAATTATTTTTTGACGAGAGTGAAGAAGGTGAAGAGAAGGGATTGGGGCTGATACCCGGCAAAGTGGTTCGGTTACCAAAGACTGTGAGAGTGCCACACATGGGCTGGAACAATCTGCATATCCTAAAGCAGTCCAAACTGCTCGACGGGGTTATCGGGGGGGATTATTTTTACTTCGTGCATTCGTATTATTGCGTACCTCAGGAGGAAGAGCATATTGTAGCATCAGTGGAATATGGCTCATATTTAGCAGCTATTGTGCAAAAAAATAACATCTACGGCGTACAATTTCATCCTGAGAAATCTTCAAAAAGAGGTTTGCACATCTTAGAGAACTTTGCAGAGATTTGTGGAGGAAGATAAAATGTTAACAAAGCGTATCATTCCATGCTTGGACTGCGACTTGGGCGTTCCTGAGGGCAGAGTGGTTAAAGGTATCGAGTTTCAACAGATTACGTATGCGGGTATTCCATGGAAGCTAGCGGCGGAATATGGGGGGCAGGGGGCGGATGAGCTCGTTTTCCTCGATATCACGGCATCGAATGAACGACGTGAGACAATGGCGAATGTGATCGAGAGAACGGCGAGTAATGTTTTCATACCGCTCACAGTGGGCGGTGGGATTCGCAGCGTGGAAGATGCAAAACGAATTTTCAATGCGGGCGCGGATAAAATCTCGGTGAACACAGCAGCAATCAAGAATCCAAGGCTGGTAAACGAGATTGCAGGAATGTTCGGGAGTCAGGCCTGCGTTGTGGCAATAGATGCTAAAAGGCGCTATCTTCCGGATGAAGCAGCAGATGAAGAGAGAGAAATCATTGACACTGAAGATGGAGAATGCTGGTTTGAATGCTCCTTCTACGGCGGCAAGAAGTTCACTGGCGTTGATGCGCTGAAATGGGCGCAAGAGGTAGAGGAAAGGGGTGCAGGTGAAATACTGCTCACGAGCATGGACCGCGACGGGACAAAAGACGGATTCGACATAGAGTTAACCAAAGCAGTTTGCGACCGCGTGAACATTCCCGTGATAGCATCGGGTGGATGCGGGGAGCCCAAGCACATGAAAGAGGTTTTTGAAAGCACTGATGTGTCTGCTGCGCTCGCAGCCTCCATTTTCCATTATAAAGAATATACGATCGGTGAAGTCAAGCAGTATTTGGAGGAGAATGGGATTTCGGTTCGGTTGTAAATGGGTGAGCCAAAAAATTGAAAGGATTTTAATGGGGTGGGACTAGGGATATGAGGATCTTATTAGATACAAACATTTTCATTTATCGAGAAGATGATAAGATCATCCCTAAAAATCTCCAAACCCTACTGCAGATATTGGGGAAGATAAGGACGGAAATATTAATCCATCCCCTATCGGCCCATGAATTACACAAAGATAACGATGAAAAAAGGAAAGCGATAATACTTTCGAAAGTAGGCTCATACTCTCAATTGGATTCCCCACCAGACCCAATTACTGACAGTATCTATCTTCAAAAAGTGAAACAAATCAGTAATCATGATAGAATTGATAATAGTATCCTATTTGCAGTGTATAAAAACGCCGTCGATTTCCTTATTACAGAAGATAAGGGAATTCATAGAAAGGCAATAGACATAGGAATTAGCGATCGTATTCTCTTAATTGATGATGCACTTCAAATATTTCAAAATGATGTGAAAATGTCCAAGCCTATATCTCCTCCAGCCTTGAAAGAAGATTATGTCTATAATTTAGATTTGACTGATCCGATCTTTGATACATTGAAAAAGGACTACCAGGAATTCCCCAAATGGTTTGAAAAGATATCGCGAGAGGGTCGTAGGTGTTGGGTACATTATAGACAAGACAATAGAATTGGCGCACTGCTTATATATAAAATCGAAGACGAGCCTATAGATGGAACTCCTCCACTACCTACAAAAAAGAGATTGAAAATCTCACTTTTTATCGTTACAACTGTCGGACAAAAGATTGGCGAATTATTCATCAAGCTCTCCATTGATTATTCTGTCAAGAACAACATCTTCGAGATGTATTTAACTCACTTTACAGAGCCAGATGACCGATTAGTCCATTTAATAACCGAATATGGTTTTAAAAAAGTGTCAGTAAATCGACGAGGAGAGGATATTTTCCTCAAAGAATTAATCGCTGATGTTACGAATATCAAAGATAAACCACCCCTCGGGATAGTAAAAGAATATTATCCAAGTTTCTATGATGGCGTTAATGTAAAAAAATTTATCATTCCAATTCAACCAAATTATCACACCCGATTGTTCACTGATTATACAGGACGTCAAACAAAAATTACTGAGCACAGCGGAGAATTCATTATCGAAGGCAATACGATAAAGAAAGCATATCTCACAAATTCTAAAATAACGAAGACACACAAGGGAGACATCCTTCTCTTCTACAGGTCAAAAGACAAATCCGAAATAACATCGCTTGGAGTATTGGAATCGATCCACAGGAGGTTAACCGATCCAGATAAGATAATTAAGATCGTTGGGAAAAGAACGGTATATTCAAGGATTGAAATCGAAGAATTGACCAAGAAACCAACAACGGTTTTGCTTTTCTATCACATAAGCCACCTACCCAATCCGATTCCATTTCACGACCTGAAAGAGATTGGAGCCTTATTTGGTCCACCTCAATCCATTTGTGGGATTGATGAAGACAAGTATCACGAAATAATCAGGAGAAGTGGTATAGATGAACGTTTTACTATCCATTAAACCAAAGTATGCTAACGCCATTTTAAGCGGTGAAAAGGAATATGAATTCCGAAAGGTCATATTCAAGGATAGGAACGTGGAAAGGGTCTATATCTATTCCTCCTCCCCAGTTAAAAGAATTGTCGGGGTATTTATTGTCGGCGATATCATCGAGGGCCATCCAGAACGAATCTGGGAAAGATGCCAAAAGAAATCTGGAATAAACAAAGAGGACTTTTTCAACTATTTCAACGGCAGTGAAAAGGGATACGCCATCAAAATAGATGATCTGGAAACAATCGAAGACCCAATAGATCCAAGAAGTCTTTCTTCGGATTTCGTCCCCCCTCAATCTTTCTGCTATTTCGATACCCTATCAATCGGAGGGCAATGAGATGAATGAACTCCAAGACGGCTTCAAGATGACCGAACTTTGGCCTCTGTCTGAGAGTCTTCAGCTTGATTACTTCTTTCAACACGGCTCTATGGTCGCCGGCGGCTTCGACGAGATCGCGTATGCCACCCAGGTCACGCCCTTTACTTCATTGGTTATTCGGTTGCTCATGCGCTCCAACACCTCATAGGGAAGCTTCACGAAATCCGCGGTCATCGCATCCTTCGATTCCACCACGCGTATGGTCACGATTCTGCCCACTTGTCGGGCATCGCCCAGGACTCCGGTAGCCACATCATCACCAACAACAGCAAACGCTTGCCAGACTCGGTCATACCAGCCGCTAATTATCAACTCCTCCTCGACAATGTGGGAAGACTCACGACAAATGCGCAATTTCTCTTCTGTAACTTCGCCCAGTATCCGGGCAGCAAGTCCAGGCCCGGGAAACGGATGTTGTTTGATTATCTTGTTTGGAATCCCGAGACCTTTTGCAACCTCCCGAACCTCATCCTTGTACAAATCCTTGATAGGCTCGATCAACTTGAAACCCAATCTCTCAGGTAATGCACCCACATTGTGATGTGATTTTATACGTGATGACCTCTCAGAAGTTGCCTTGGCGCTCTCTATCCTATCTGGATATATCGTGCCTTGCGCGAGGAAATCAACTCTACCGATCCTTTTCGCCTCCTTCTCGAAGACCTTTATGAACAATTCTCCTATCAACCTCCGCTTCGCTTCGGCATCTCTTACGCCTTTTAATGCCGCTAAAAACCGTTTCCTCGCGTCAACAACCACCAGTTTAATCTGGAAGCTCTTCTCGAATATCTTGATAACCCTCTCCCTCTCACCCTCGCGGAGCAGGCCGGTATCAACGAATATGCATGTCAGCCGGTTACCGATGGCCTTGTTTACAAGCAATGCTGTGGTAGATGAATCAATACCGCCACTGAGCCCACAGATCACCTTTCCCTCGGCACCAACCTCTTTCCTTATCTTGGCTATTGCGTCCTCAATGAAAGAGGCTATTTCCCAATTGCGCTCACATTTGCAGATTTTATACAAGAAATTCCAAAGGATATGGTCGCCCATCTCGGTATGATGCACCTCTGGATGGAATTGAAGGCCATAGATGTTATCTCTGACCCGAAATGCGGCAACAGGTGAATTGGCAGCGGTGCCTATCACATCCGCACCGTCAAATCTCTCGATCACATCACTGTGAGACATCCACACGGTGGTCTTTCCTGTTTCACTGACTCCCTCGAAAAGATCAGTAGAGGAAAAGGATAGCTCTGTCTTCCCAAACTCGCCCATCCCTCCTGTCGTCACGACACCACCCAGCATATCCGCAAGGAGCTGTGCACCGTAGCAGATGCCGAGGATTGGCACATCTAAAGCCACGATTTCAGAAGCACAGCGTGGGCTAGAAGGCTCGTGTACACAAAATGGACTTCCTGAAAGGATAATGCCTCTGATTTTACCCTCCGCTCGCTCTATTCCTCGCCTAAGCTCTTCGATCGGTACATCATACGGTAAAAGCTCGGTATAGACGCCAAGCTCCCTACATCGCCTAACGATCAGGTGGCTGTACTGTCCCCCGAAATCTAAAACCACTACCCTGTCTTTTTCTTGTCCAGAAACCACTCCTTGGTTTCCCATAGCCATCGCTTTACTCATTTACCCTGCTCTTTCCGCTATCCCCATTCAAAACCTTTAACCGCAACTTCGCCAAGTCCTCCCTTATTTCCACACTGAAGCCCATCCCGCTCAAAATCCCTTGAAGAAGCATCTTGACGAACTTCTTCAGCACCTCCGAACTCAATACCAGAGTGAACTCGTTCTTGGAGGTCTGTGTCACGGTGAAAAAATTGCAGGCCTCCAGACGTCTCAGAATCTCCTCAACATGGAAATATTTGTGCTTGAATTGATCTGCGTGCGCCTCGCATATCGCCTTATTCAACTCCCAGAACTTCTCCTGATCAGGATGCGTTTCGATGAACTTCAGAAAGAGCAGCCAGTGATCGATATCCATGATGACGTGCTCGCCAAGCCCAAGCATCTCAGCATGAGCATAAACCTTCTGATCTTCAATGGATTCAAAGAGTGCCCTATGCTTGCTATAAAATCTCAATGCATCCCGCATGAGTTCACTCTGGGATACGCCCAATTCGTCCCTCATTGTTTTGAACAGCTTGAAGACGTCTTCATCCATTGCTACCGTGATTCGTTCTGGTGCTTTCATTTTATTACCATCAGCATAATTAGCTCTGTATCTGAATAAATATTAATCCTTCAATCAATTAATAATCAACATTTATTTATTGTATTTAGTCGATTGTATACCTATTCATAATTTTTGTGTTTTTTTCTTAAATAGAATAAGGATATTATATCTTAAATTATGGAGTAGAGGTGGTGAAGTATCAGATGAAAAAAAATACAAAAATGAATACAAAAGAGGATGTATTGGGAGCAGTCGATAATGTAGAAGTAAAGTTCGTGCGGCTCTGGTTCACAGATATTCTCGGACAGTTGAAGAGTTTTGCCGTTACACCGCGCGAATTGGAAGGTGCTTTCGATGAAGGCATGGGATTTGATGGCTCATCTATACAGGGATTTGCACGGATTGATGAGAGTGATATGGTAGCGAAACCAGACCCATCGACGTTCCAGATTGTTCCATGGCGCAGTAAAGAGAGTACCGTTGCGCGGATGTTCTGCGACATCTTAAAGCCAGACGGTAGCCCCTATGAGGGGGACCCAAGGTACATCCTGAAGAAGAATCTGGAAAAGTTGAAGCGGGAGGGTTTTACGTTCTACATAGGCCCTGAGCTGGAATATTTCTACTTCAAGCAGAACAATAAGCCCGAAGTGCTGGATCAGGGAGGCTACTTCGACCTGACTACACTGGATGCTGGAAGCGATCTGCGGCGAGACACCATCTTAACGCTGGAAGCCATGGGAATCGAGGTAGAATACAGTCACCATGAAGTCGCACCCTCGCAACACGAGATCGACCTCAGGTACAAGGATGCACTGACCATGGCAGATCAAGTGATGACATATCGGATCGTGGTGAAGGAGGTTGCACAGCAATATGGGTATTATGCCACCTTCATGCCGAAACCGATTTTTGGGGTGAACGGCTCAGGCATGCACACCCACCAGTCGTTATTCAAAGGAGATAAGAACGCATTCTTTGACCCGAACGACGAATATTATCTTTCAGAGTTCTGTAAGGGATACATAGCAGGATTGCTAAGAAACTCATCAGAGATTACGGCAATCACCAATCAATGGGTAAATTCCTATAAGCGTTTGGTGGCTGGGTACGAAGCCCCAGTGTACATTTCATGGGCACGACGCAACCGATCAACACTCGTTCGAGTTCCGATGTACAAGCCCGGGAAAGAAAAGGCCACAAGGATAGAATTCCGCAGCCCCGATCCTGCATGCAATCCTTACCTGGCATTTTCGGTAATGCTCGCTGCTGGATTAGATGGCGCAAAAAACAAGTATGAGCTACCAAAACCCATCGAAAAGGATGTATATGGGATGAGTGAGGAGGAAAAGGCAAAGGAAGGAATAAAATCGCTTCCAGGAAGTCTGATCGAAGCGATTGCACTGAGCGAGCGGAGCGAACTGGTAAGAGAAGCATTAGGCGACCATATCTTCAGGAACTTCATAACCTCGAAGAAGGTTGAGTGGGACAGGTACCGCATAAACGTTAGCGAATGGGAGTTGCAGAAATATTTAGGCGTGCTCTAATCAGCAAAATATTGTGTGCCCTGAGATTCTGTGAGAAAAGGTATGAGGAGATGGAGAGTATGAGCAAGGCTCTTATTGAAAAAACATTGGAAAGGATTTTTGGCAACCAAATTAAGGCCGCAAAGATTCTGGGGGATAAATCGAAATACCCTGATGTCGAAAATAAGGAAAATTTGGGATTAGCGTCAATAGATGGCAGTATCTTGGATTTTTCGTGGTAGGGATTGGTTAAGCAGGGGATTATTTGTGCCTTTGAGGAGATGCAGTAGATGTTAGTGGTTACATGTGTCAAACAGGTACCAGATACCACTCAGGTCAAGATTGACCCAGTCAAAGGCACTCTAATTAGAGAAGGTGTGCCTTTTATTATGAATCCGTTTGATACCCACGCCCTAGAAGAAAGCCTCAGGCTTAAAGACGAATACGGGCTTCGGGTAGCGGTAATTTCGATGGGTCCTCCCAATACTGAAGTTACGCTGAGAAAGGCTCTAGCCCTGGGAGCGAGCGAAGCCGTACTTTTGAGCGACCGCGTTTTTGGCGGAGCTGATACCTTGGCAACCAGCATGGTTTTGGCTGAGGCCATCAATCGGCTCGACCAGAAGGAGGAAGTGGCGGTGGTGCTTTGCGGTCGGCAAACCATTGATGGCGATACGGCTCAAGTTGGGCCGGGCATCGCCACCCGTCTGGGATACTCACAGCTGACCCTGGTAGACCGTATCGAGAATTTAGACCTGCAAGCTAAAAAGGTGAGGGTCAGACGTAAACTCGAGGGTCGACATGAACTAGTGGAGGCACCCTTACCGGTGATGATTGCCGTGGTTCAAGAGATTAACAAACCGCGCTATCCTACGGTGCCAATGCGGCTGATGGCTGAGAGTGCCACGGTGACATTGTGGGACAACAAAGAGATGGAACTAAGCGAGGAAACCATCGGACTCAAGGGTTCGCCTACACAGGTACGCAAAATCTTTTCGCCAGAGAGAGCCAAGGGTGAGATACTAGGCGATGGCACCAGTAAACCAGAGGAGGCTGCCCATTTATTATTGGACAGGCTGATAGAAAAAGACCTTCTTAATCTATAATTGATATCAAGTCAAGTTAAATAAATAAAGGGTCTATAGATGAAAAAGAAGAATAAAATAAAGAAACCCCATGGGGTAGCTCGACTCATTCCTGGCAAGTGCATCGCCTGTGGTGCCCGTTGCCAGGCTGATTGCCCCAAAGACGCCATAGAAATGAATGACAAAGGCGAGCCAATCATAATTGTAGAGAATTGTATCGGCTGCCGCAAGTGCCTCGAGATTTGCCCGGCTGACGCTCTTGAAATATACTATACTCCAAAGGAGCTGAAGATTCTCGCTGAGATAGCTGCTCAAGCCGAGGCAGTAGATGCCCCCGAAGTCGAAGAGGTGGGTGCCGAGAAAGCGGCGGTGCTGGCCAGGATTAAAGAGTACAAGGGCGTCTGGGTCTTTGTGGAGCAGGCTGAAGGCAAACCGGCTGGAGTTTCCTGGGAACTGCTGAGTGTAGGTGCTGACCTGGCTAAAATCCGGGGCGTTGAGCTTTGCACTGTGGTCATTGGCGACAAGATGGAGGCTCTTTGTCAGGAGTCATTTGCCTATGGCGCTGCCAAGATATACCTGATTGACGACCCGGTATTTCACTATTACCGCACCGAGCCATATTACAAAGCCATTTGTTACCTGATTGAAAAGTATAAACCAGAGATTGTGCTAGTGGGTGCCACCGGCTTGGGGAGGGATTTAGCCGGGGCCGTAGCAACACAACTCAAGACCGGATTGACTGCAGATTGCACCGATCTGGCAATTGACGACAGAGGTTTTTTGCTGCAGACACGTCCTGCCTTTGGTGGCAATATCATGGCTACCATTTTGACCGAACGCAACCGTCCGCAGATGGCCACGGTTCGACCGCATGTGATGCCCATGCCAGAGAAGGACAGTTCCCGCAAGGGTAAGATTGTCCGTGAGTCCATACCGGTGAAGGAAGAGGATGTTGGGGTCAAGGTTCTGGAGATAACTGAAGTTGACAAACAGGGTGTGGATGTGGCTGCTGCAGATGTAATTGTCTCAGGCGGGCGAGGCATGTGCGCTCCAGAGAATTTTCACATCCTGCAAGAACTGGCTGACGAACTAGGTGGTGTTGTCGGTTGTTCCCGGGCTGCGGTTGAGGCAGGCTGGATGCCGGTGGAACGTCAGGTCGGCCAAACTGGCAAGACGGTTAGACCCAAGATTTATATTGCCTGTGGCATCAGCGGCGCTATTCAGCACCTGGTGGGCATGCAGACTTCGGATGTGATCATCGCCATCAATACCGACCAGCATGCACCCATCTTTGAGGTAGCTACTTATGGAATTGTGGGTGACCTCTTCAAGATAGTTCCAGCCATTACCAATCGTATTAGAGAATTGCAAGCCAAAAAGAGCAAGTTATTGCGTAGTGCAGGATTACTGACAACAGAAAGGGAGTAAACTATGCCGCCTAATATCGCGATATTTGCCGTCATTTTTGTGGCCTCTGTAGCGCTTTTTGGCTGGAGTTGTTTCCGACGTTTTCGCTTGGTGACCCTGGGCAAGGCAGACAATCGTTTCAGTAATATCGGCAAGCGTATCGGGAACATGCTGTATCAAGCTTTTGCTCAGCGATGCACGGTTTCCCACGGATATCGTTTTGGTTTAAACCACCTTGTCCTCTTCTGGTGCTTTATGATCTTGTTGATTGAAACTACCGAGTTCCTGTTTAACGGGGTGTTCCCAGATCACATTGACCTATCGCTACTGCCGGCTGGTTTGTACCATGCCCTGTCCTTTATTTTTGACTGGGTATCGTTGTTTGCTCTCCTGGCAGTGTGTGCTGCAGTAATCCGTCGTCTGGCTTTTCCTCCGTCTTACATAGTCGCGCGGAGCCTTGAGGCCTTTGTTATTCTGGGAGTAATCGCCATTCTGATGATTACCTTTTTCGGTATGAACGCCAGCGAAATTGCTCAGGGGGGTGTAGAAGCCGCCCGGTACATGCCAATATCCAGTTTGGTGGCCTCTATTTTCTTCATGGACGTTTCAGCAGGAAGCCTAGTTGGCTATGCCAACTTTTTCTGGTGGATTCAAGCTATAGCGATGCTCTCCCTTCTGAACTACCTGCCTTACAGCGACCACATGCATGTTCTTACCGCCATTCCCAACTGTTTTTTCAAGAGTCTCACCAAGGTTAATACCCAATCTCGGGAAGAGTTCAAAGAGAGTAATATCTTCGGCGTTGGGCGGGTAGACCAATTTACCTGGAAGGATTTATTTGACTCTTATTCCTGTAGTGAGTGTGGTCGCTGTACTGATTGCTGCCCGGCTAATTTCACCAGCAAGCCGTTAAACCCGCAACGGGTCATCCACGATATTAAGGTCAACCTGCTGAAAAATGGCCCGTTAATGCTCAGGAATAAAGACCCGATACTACCCTTAATAAGCGACGGTCAAGAGCAGGACGGTAGCATATCTGAAGAGGTCATCTGGGAATGTACCACCTGTGGCGCTTGTATGGAAGTATGCCCGCTAGCTATTGAACATGTGCCCAAGATCGTTGATATGCGTCGCCATCTAGTGGAGATGAAAGCCGAGTTCCCGGAAGAGCTGCTAGCCTTTTTTGAGAATATGGAGCAGCGAAGTAATCCCTGGGGCATTGCTCCCGGGGAGCGTATCAAATGGGCGACGGACATTGATGCCAAGCCGTTTGAGGCTGGCACGACCGAATATTTATTTTACGTAGGCTGTGCCGGTGCTTTTGATGCCCGCAACCGACGGACGACCTTAGCAGTGGCTAAAATTCTGGATGCAGCGGGCATTTCCTGGGGCATCCTTGGTAAGGATGAAATGTGTTGTGGTGACAGCTTGCGCCGATTGGGTAATGAATTCGTTTTCGACCGTATAGCTAGAGAGAATATCAAGATGTTTGCTGAAAGAGGTGTTAAGAAAATTATTACCCAGTGTCCGCACTGCTACAGTACCTTGAAGAACGACTACCTTCAGTACGGTGCCGAACTGGAAGTCAGTCATCACACCGAGTTAATCAATAATCTACTCAAAGAGGGTAAACTAGAGTTGAACCGGACCAATGACCTGGGTAAAGCGGTGTTTCACGATTCCTGCTATCTGGGACGTTATAATAATATCTACGAAGCCCCGCGCAAAGTTTTTGCCTCGGCTACCGGTCAGATACCAACCGAGATGGAACGTCATCACGATAAGTCTTTTTGCTGCGGTGCCGGCGGCGGGCGCATGTGGATGGAAGAGGCCATTGGCAAACATATCAATGTGGCGCGTGTAGAAGAAGCCTTGAATGAAGACCTGGAGACGATTTGCGTATGCTGTCCGTACTGCATGACCATGTTTGAAGACGGGCTAAAAGATAAAGACGCTGTCGATAGAGTGCAGGTGTTAGATCTGGCCGAAATTGTAGCCAGAGCGCTGAAAAAGGACTGACTGGTATGAATCATAAACATTTTCCTGCAAAACAAGGTCTTTATGACCCGCAGTTTGAACGAGATTCCTGTGGCGTAGGATTCGTATGTAATATCAATGGCCAAAAAAGCCATAATATTATCGATCAAGGCTTAATGATATTAAAGCATCTTGCGCACAGGGGGGCTGTTGGCGCAGATCCTAAAACAGGTGATGGCGCCGGCATTTTGATTCAGGTTCCTCATGAATTTCTTCTTAAAGAGTGTAAAGAGAATGAGATTAATTTGCCTCATGTGGGAGAGTATGGAACGGGATTGATATTCTTACCACAGGATAGAAAAGAATGTGATTATTGTAAAAATATATTTTCAAAAGTTATTTCTGCCGAAGGCCAAGAGCTCTTAGGTTGGCGAAAGGTTCCTGTAGACGATTCTCTTATAGGCAAGATGGCACGAGAAACCGAGCCTATAATTGAGCAAATATTTATAAGAAAGAGTGAAAATATCAGCGGCCAACTGTCGTTTGAGAGAAAACTGTATATTATACGAAAGCAAATAGAAAATGAAATCCATTCCTCCAAACTTAAACAAAAATCTTTCTTTTATATTACGAATATCTCAAGCCGAACTATGTCGTATAAAGGACTTTTAATGCCTCATCAATTGGAAGATTTCTTCCTTGATCTTAAAGATGAAGCAATAAAAAGTGCTATTTGTTTAGTGCATTCTCGCTATAGCACAAATACGTTTCCAACCTGGGATTTGGCTCAACCGTTTAGATTTCTCGCCCATAATGGAGAGATAAACACATTAAGAGGTAATATCAATTGGATGAGGGCACGAGAGGGGCTTCTTAAAAATAAATATTTCGGAAAAGACATAGAGAAGATAAAACCAGTCATCGCCCCTGGTGGCAGTGATTCAGCAACTATTGATAACGTATTTGAATTGCTTACATTGTCAGGCAGATCGATGCAACATGCAATGACAATGTTGATACCTTCGGCTTGGGGCAAATATACTCTCGTAGATGAGAAGTTAAAAGAATTTTTTAGATATCATGCGTGCCTTATGGAGCCATGGGATGGACCTGCTACAATCGCATTTACTAACGGAAAACAGATCGGTGCAGTGCTTGATAGAAACGGATTAAGACCAGCAAGATATATCGTAACAAAGAACGATTTGGTCGTAATGGCATCTGAGGTCGGTGTTCTTGACCTTAATCCAAATGAAATCCTTTATTCGGGAAGGCTTGAGCCAGGAAAAATGTTTTTTATAGATACGGAGCTTAAAAAAATAGTCAAGGATGAAGAGATCAAAGAAAGCCTATTACACGAAAGACCTTATTGTGAATGGACCAAGAAACATATAATCGAATTAGATGAATTGCCGAAGCTGAAAAGAAAAAAGAAGATTGAAAACCATATTAACAACGTTCTTCTCGAGATGAAGATTTTTGGTTATACGCGCGAAGATTTAACGTATTTATTAAAACCTATGGGTGAGACGGGAAAAGAGCCGATTGGGTCTATGGGTAATGATACCCCCCATGCTATTTTGTCAAGTAAACCGCAACTCCTTTTTAACTACTTTAAGCAACTGTTTGCTCAAGTAACGAATCCTGCGATAGATCCTATACGCGAAGACTTTGTCATGAGCATAAGAAGCTTCATAGGGCCGCAAAAAAATATTTTAGAAGAGATACCTGACCACGCGATGAAGCTTGATGTCAGAGAACCTATTTTGACAAACAGCGAGCTAGATAAGATAAGGCATATAAACGGGAAAGGCTTCAAAACCAAGACCGTATCTTTACTTTTTGATATACGCAAAAAGGGCTCTTTTATGAAAGCTCTCGATCGTATATGCAAGCAGGCAGAACATGCAATCAAAGAGAAATACTCTTTCATCATACTAAGCGATAAAGGAGTGAATGAAAATTATGCTGCATTGCCTTCGCTTATGGCAATGGGATGCGTGCAACATCATCTGGTTCAAAAAGCCATGCGTACGCAGATCAGCATAATTATAGAGAGCGCAGAGCCAAGAGAAGTTCACCATTTTGCTCTTTTATTCGGATATGGGGCAGACTGCGTAAATCCTTATCTAGCATATGAAGCCCTGCGGCATCTTATCCATCTAGGGGAACTAAATATATCAATTAATGAGGCTGTAAGAAATTATAGAAAAGCTATTAATAAAGGCATACTCAAAATACTGTCAAAAATGGGCATTTCCACCATAAGAAGTTACCGGGGTGCCCAGATATTTGAGGCATTAGGACTGGATAATCACATAATAGATAAATGTTTTGCTGGTACTGCATCGCGCATAGGTGGTGCCGATTTTGAAGTAATTCAAGAAGAAACGATTAAAAGGCATATAAAAGCATTTTCAGATACAGAAAAGGGTTCATCTATCCTCCCTACAGGAGGGATATATCAATGGAAAAGAGATGGAGAATTTCATCTTTGGAATCCGGAAAGCATAGCAACGCTTCAAGAGGCTACAAGGAAAGGCGACTACGCTAAATATAAAGTTTTTTCCAAGTTGATAGACGATCAATCCAAGCATCCCACAACTATAAGAAGCTTATTAGAATTCAAGAAAACTACTCCTATACCTATCGAAGAGGTTGAACCTGTCGAAGAAATAGTAAAAAGGTTTGCAACCGGTGCTATGAGCTTTGGATCGATTAGTGGGGCCGCTCACAGGTCTTTAGCTATAGCAATGAACAGGCTAGGTGCTAAGTCTAATACGGGAGAGGGGGGTGAGGATCCATCCAGATTTAATCCTCTTCCGAACGGTGATTCAGAAAGAAGTGCCATAAAGCAGGTAGCATCAGGCAGATTTGGTGTTACAACAAATTATCTCATTAATGCTGATGAATTACAGATTAAAATCGCGCAGGGTGCAAAACCCGGAGAAGGGGGGCAGCTTCCAGGGCATAAGGTAAGCGCTATAATTGCAAAAACCCGATATACGACCCCTATGGTAACCTTAATTTCACCACCACCTCATCATGATATCTATTCAATCGAGGATTTAGCACAATTAATATTCGATTTAAAAAATGTTAATCCTAATGCAAGAATAAGTGTAAAACTCGTCTCAGAAATTGGCGTTGGAACTATTGCAGCTGGTGTTGCTAAAGGACATGCTGATATGATTCTCATTTCAGGGGGCGATGGGGGCACAGGAGCATCGCCCTTAAGTTCGATAAGACATGCAGGGCTACCTTGGGAACTTGGTCTATCAGAAACGCATCAGACATTAGTTTTAAATAACCTAAGAAGCAGAGTGCGGCTACAAACAGACGGTCAATTGAGAACCGGAAAAGACGTAGCTATTGCAACCATGCTCGGGGCTGAAGAATACGGTTTTTGCACAGCCGCACTAATAGTTTTGGGTTGTGTAATGTTAAGACATTGCCATTTAAACAACTGTTCGATAGGTATTGCAACACAGGAGGAGTTACTTGAAAATAGATTTAAGGGAAATCCTGATCATGTTGTTAACTATTTTAATTTTGTAGCAACCGAACTTAGAGAAATTATGGCAACTTTAGGAGTAAGGAAAATAGAGGAGATGGTAGGAAGAACAGATTTATTAAAAGTTAATAAAAGTATTATTCCCTGGAAAGCCAAGGGGATTGATTATTCAAGAATTCTCCATAAACCCAAAGTGGGCGATAATGTTGGCTGTAATACAAGGCAAGATCACGGGATAGACAGTGTCTTAGATAAGAAACTCATACACCTTTCAAAAAAAGCACTGACTGAAAAAGAACAAACAAAGATACACATGAAAATAAATAATGCAAACAGGTCAACTGGGGCTATGTTGAGCGGTGAAATCTGTAAAATCCATGGTGAGAGTGGCTTACCTCCCAATACAATCCATTGTAAATTTGAAGGAACTGCAGGACAGAGTTTCGGAGCATTTCTTGCAAAAGGCGTTACCTTCGAGCTCGAAGGCATGTCCAATGATTACATCGGAAAAGGGCTATTCGGTGGAAAGATAATCGTCTACCCTACTAAAAATTCTGATTATAAACCAGAAGAGAATGTGCTTATCGGAAATACTGCATTTTATGGGGCGATAAACGGGGAGGCCTACATAAATGGTATCGCTGGAGAGCGATTCTGCATAAGAAATTCTGGACTTTATGCTGTTGTAGAAGGTGTGGGAGACCATGGATGCGAATATATGACAGGTGGCAGAGTGCTTGTTTTAGGAAAAACCGGAAGAAATTTTGCCGCTGGCATGTCAGGCGGTATTGCCTATGTTTATGATGAAGATGAAAAATTCAAGTTACGATGCAATACCGATATGGTAATTCTAGAAACACCAGGTGATGAAGATAAAAATATTATAAAAACCCTTTTAAGCAATCATCACAGATACACAGGCAGCAGTCTCGCTAAACATTTTTTGGATAATTTTAAAAGTGAAATAAGGCATTTCGTTAAAGTAATACCCATAGAATACAAAAGAATTACTGAAGGCATTAAGGTAGAAGATAGATTAGATCTAAAGGAGTATACTGATGGGTGATCCAGACCATGGGTGATCCAAAAGGTTACTTAAAACATAAAAGAGAAACTGCACCCTATAGGCCTGTATGTGAACGTATAATGGACTATGGTGAGGTCACAATACCCCATCCTATTGAAAAATCTAAAGAGCAGGCTTCCCGCTGCATGGACTGCGGAACACCGTTTTGTAATTGGGGTTGCCCAATCGGGAATTATATCCCTGAATGGAACGACCTAATGTTTAAAGGGCAGTGGAAAAGGGCTTATAATTTATTGGAGGTCACAAACCCTTTTCCTGAAATCACCGGGCGACTGTGTCCTGCACTTTGCGAATATTCATGCGTTTTAGGAATAAATGATGATCCTGTTACCATACAAGAAAATGAATTGGCGATTTCGGAACAAGCTTTCAAAAAGGGTTATGTCAAACCGCATCCGCCAACTAAAAGAACGGGTAAAATTGTAGCAGTAGTAGGATCCGGTCCAGCAGGATTAGCGTGTGCAGCAGTACTTAACAGGGAGGGTCATAAAGTAACCGTGTTTGAAAAGGATGAGAAGATTGGCGGCATTCTGAGGTATGGTATTCCAAGTTTTAAACTAGATAAAAAAATTCTCGATAGAAGACTGGGCATATTGGAAAAGGAAGGTATTAAGTTCGTTACAAAAACTGATGTTGGCATTGATTACGAAGTTTCTAAACTCAAGGAAAACTTTGAGGCCATTTGTCTGGCCGGCGGATCAAGGGTACCCAAGGATCTTAAAATCGAGGGTAGAGGGTTAAGTGGCATTCACTTTGCAATGGATTATCTTATACAATCCAATAGACTGCTAGAAGGAGGGAAAATCGCAAAAGAAGATATGATTAATGCTAAGGGAAAAAAGGTTATTGTCATCGGAGGTGGTGATACGGGTGCTGACTGTGTTGGAACCGCAAACAGACAAGGGGCGACTTGCGTTGTTCAAATCGAGATCATGCCGCAGCCGCCCGAATGCCGAACGGATAGAATGCCATGGCCCTATTATCCAATGCTCCTTAAAACTTCATCATCTCACGAAGAAGGGAGCGAGCGGCAATGGTCTATATCCACTAAGAAATTTGTAGGAGAAAATAATCACGTGCAAAGAATATCTTGCGTTAAGGTTAATTTTTCGCAAGATGACAAGGGATGCCCTATATTCATAGAAGAGCCAAACAGTGAATTTGAGATAGAGGGAGACTTAATAGTGCTTGCACTTGGATTCACAAACCCTGAGCATCATGGGCTTATAGAAAAGCTTCGAATATCATTAGATAAAAGAGGTAATGTCCAAACTGATAATGCTTATATGACGTCCAAAAAGGGCATATTTTGCGCCGGAGATATGCATAGAGGGCAGTCTCTCATCGTTTGGGCAATTAAAGAAGGTATGGATGCAGCATATCATATCAATAAATATTTGTCTTACAAATGACTGCTTAGATTAAATGGTGAAAAGAAAACGCCAGAAGAATTATTTAGAAAGGTTCAGCCGATCAAAAGGCTTGTGAACAATGGGACCGAATAAGGGCGAGGAATGCGAGGGATCTCAAGGGATTATATGAGCATTCAAGGTGGCATCCAGGTCGTATTTTCTGTACTCGGGATCCAAATTCAAGAGGACTATGTGTGGAACTGTCGTTGCAAAGCGCTTGTTTTTTTGGATATACAAACCATAGGTTAATTAATGTATGAGAGAATTTAATTGCAGATGAAGAAAAAGAAAAAAACGTTCAAAAACGGTTACATAACGCTTTATACCAAATTTTTTACTGTTACAGGCCCCCGTACTTAAGTACGGGATATAGTGACTTTGTAGGTGAATGATGAGTCTGCAAGAAAAGATTGATTATGTCGTGAAGTTAGGGGAGAAGCTTTCACACTCGGATTCTCCTACGCGGCGGGAAGCCGTAGTGGAGCTAGAACGGATTTTAGAGCCTGAATGGGCAAAGCATACGCCTCTTACAGATCCAGAAATCATGCCCGCCTATCGGATTAATATCCCTCCTCTACTTGCTCAAGCTATTCGCACGGAAGCAGACAACGGACTTCTCTTTGAGATGGTGAACCTTGCATACATGATAGGCCCAGGCGGGCCTGCTATAACAGAGGCACTTGTGGAGAGAATGAAGGACGTAATCACACACGCGACTGTAACAATGCTTGGCTTTGCTATTTTGGGTGCCATCTGCCGAATGGGAGAATTGGCAAGGTTATATTCTATTGAGCAGTCACATGATATAGATGATTATCATGTTCGCACCTGGGTTGTGTCGATGTTAGTTGAAGGTAATCATTTTGGATTTGGAGGTATCCACTGGCAAGCTATGTTCCTTCTGGCCGATTCAACACGCGAGGAGGACTGGTATTGTCTGTGCGAACTTTCGTATGTCTTCGAAGAGGAGGGTTTCACGGACAGAACTGAGGCATGCACTGGTTACAGCATGACGCAAGGCAAAGGGAATCACGAAAGAGAACATTGCATACACCCTCCGCCGACGAGGGTTTACTCGTTTTTTGAATTGGTGGGTGTAAACTGAAAAAGCAAAAGCATGCTGGTGGTGAGAAAAGAAATATGAGGAGGCAATAAAATGTTTTGACAGAGCCCTAGAAATACCGTTCTAAATAAAATGAGAGTAAAAATATATTTAGAGAGAGAATAAAAACAAAAGAAGGTGAAAAATTATGAAAAAGAAAATCATAGCTGGCTTAATAGCAATAGCTGTAGTAGCAATTGCATCTATAGTCTTTCTTTGAGGTGATACTCTATGAAACGTTCTTTTCTAATAGATGTTTTGATTATTGGCCTCAGCTTACTTATCATAATATATCAGCCGTTATTGTTGTTTATTTTTATAGCTCTCATCGCAGGGTATTTTTTAGGTTTGTTTAGAGAGAATGAAAGCTTTGATGACAAAGTGAAGCGCGCTAATAAAATATTCGGCTTCATTTTAGGAAGCAGTGTGGGGTTCTTTGTTGGATTATCTATGGTTATAATTGACCTTAATGTCGGGGTTTCTGGGGGAGTAATTATAGGTTCGCTTGTTGGTATCTTTTTAGTACATAAAGAAAGCATGTTAGGACATCCATTTCAATTAATTAATTCTGATTGGAAATCTGCTGGTGGACGTTTTGGGACTGTGGTTGGTTTTTTTGTATCAATCGCCATAGGCTTAAGTATTTTTGAAGAAGCTTATACATTAATTTGGATTATGTTTTTCTTTTTCTTCCTAATTGTTGGCACTTTGATAGGGAGATTCGTCGGCAAACTTGTTACTCCGTTGATTGGACGAGTTATGACAGATAATTTTGTCCATGGAATGAAAAAAGCTCCAAAAAGCAAGTTTAAGATTGTTATCAGAGATGGATTTGTGGGTATGATTGCTGGATTTTTAGTGGCTTTTTGCATAGGTTTTATTGCTGACGTGTTATTTTCTCTTTCAAATTTAACCGATATCATCATAGGTATCACTTTTTTCGACTTCTTCGACGTAATTTTTGCAAGCTTTTTGATGAGTTTTGTATGCCTCTTTTGGGGTATTATTATGAGTATATTTGCAAAAAAGGAAAAAGTTACAGGTGCAAATATTGGATTACTTGTGAGTTTTATTCCTGGGATTACGTATGTTTTTCTTCTTATTGACAATTTATTTTCAGGCTTTGCATTGTTTATAATTTCTCCAGTTATAGGATGTATAGTAGGTGATTTTGTTGGTAAAAAGATTTTTGAGAGATTTTATAAAGATAAGGGGCTTACCAAGATATTCCTTGACGAAGGAGAATATGAAAGTATTTTGGGGATCCCGCCTACTGCCTGTGTATGTATTATTTTAGGAGAACCATTTTTACTTGAGGGCTGGAAGAGGGTCTGCTGGATTGAAGATAGTGGTTTGACCATAATTAGCCAGATGAATGACCCTAAGGGTAGGCTACGGGTGTCCTTTGAGAAGAAATTGGATGGGATGGGGATTAAGGGAAAGGCGAGAGAAAAACTCTTAGAGCATAAGAAATTGGATTATAAAGGAGAAAGTCCTTACGATGAGAAATTGTTGAATTTGGATTTGAGCGATGAACAGAAAATAGAACTCGTCAGATTCATTACCCTCTATCACCCCTATATCTGGACTAATCTCTGGTCATATCTCCAGAATATGAGAAGGCCAGTGGAAGAAGCTTTAGGGGCTAAAGGCTTCTCTGGCGGAGAATTAACCGAGATGACCAACAGAAAGATTAGATATATCCTTTTAGACGATTCCCTAACCGTGAAAGTAATAGATCCATTAATAGAAAAATTAGAAAAATCGGAGGTTGAAGGCTACGAGAAAATGATTGAGTATTACAAAAAGATGAGTCCAAGTTGGTTTCTAGATAATGTGCCTATAAAGGAAACTCTAGGGATTTTGGGGATAGAAGAAGCTATTATTCAGCGCTATGTAAACCAAATCCTTTCTCAAGAGAAGGAAATGACTTCTCTATTATTTACTGGAGAGGTCTGGGCATTCTGGAAGGAACTTGAAAGGAATAAAAAGATAGACAAGAAAATGTACGAACTCATTTATGCCTACTACAACGCTAAATGGATGTATGAGTTTTGTAAGAGACACACAAATGTGGGGGTTTACTGGGTGGATAGGTCTTCCGAAGAAAGAAGGCTTGGCAAAGCCGGGGCATCCTCTATAGGTACAAGCTGGTTCTTAGATATAGAACTATTTATCTGGCTGGAAAAATATACATTCTTCTGTGATTTAGACGATGCCTGGATGAAGGCAGCATCTTTGTTTGTAAAGTATCTTAAACTTGGCTTTCTAATCTTTCGCCAGAAGGAATTTAATACAATTAGTCGATTTACCCGTACTATTCAGTATCCTCGTGAGACTTACCATTTCGTAACTGAACTTTTAGACCTGATCAGGGTTCCTTTTGATGTAGGGCATAATTATATGGTAAGAAAAGAGGCTTGGGCGGAGATAGGGGGCACACCGTTTGGCTTCGATAAACCAAAGAGTCTATTTGAAATGACAAAGGGATGGGTTGTCGGCTTCTATCGGCATTTTTGGATGGAAGAGGGAGAATTCCTTTACACTGGATAAAGAATAGCCTTTTAAATTCGTAAGCGGCTTAATGAAAATGTTTTTCATTTGAATACTTACACCTGAATTCAATTGCTAAAAATCAGTAAAAGCGACAAAAACGTAAAACCCTTGGGCATCTACGTTGATGCCCCGTTTTTCAAAACGGGGTATATGACTTTAAATATTGAAAATATATCTATTAAGAAGAGTTGGTTTGGGAAATGAAATGAGGACAAAATGAAAGGTAATAAAGGACTTAGTATTTTAGCAGGAGTTATCATGGGTTTTATCCTCGGGATGTGGATTTATTCCTTAGTGGGATACATGCTTGTTTCCGGACCGGTTGTTTCCGGAATCCACCGGCATGTACCCTTGGAAGTCAGGAAGGCTCTTCTTATCAAAGCCCTGAAGTTCGGTGCAGCTCCGGGAACCTTTGTTGGTTTCATTGCTGGACTTGTAATACCGCAACCTGAACTCCGATTCCATTTTCCTAGAGGACACATGGCAAAATCCATAGGGTGTTTCTGCTGGATACCCATTACTGCCCTTGCTTGGATAACGAACTGGAGCAACGTATATGCTATGAGTGGGTGGGAGATAGCAGGGGCTGTTGGAATGACTTTTATTTCCCTCGTTTTAATAATCCCTATTAGCGGCACTCTTGGGCATTATGTCGAGAGAATCCAAGAATTATGAAGGGGAATGACTATGGATATAGGGTGGATTGTTTTCTATATTCTAATTTTGGTGGGTAACCTCCTTGTAGCTACTGAGTGGGCCTTTGATACCTGTTCTTTATTGCTCACTGTGTTCGCCTGATAGAACGCTCCCGAAAAATTCTACAATACCGGACTAGGCATTTAATTAAATAGATCTTTTCTGATACTTTTTTTGCACCTATTCATAAATGTCTTTGGCACCAGAGTTGAGGCAGTAAATCAAGATTGTTCAATGATTATCGACCACTGACCTTTTCCAGATATATATAAGATATAAGTCCCAGGCTCAATTATCTCAACGGTTTTAACTCCATCAAAAGGGCCAATCTCATCCGCGAGAACAGCATATGTGGCGTCGTAAGCTCCACATGGGTGGACCTCCTTATAATTTACGAGCACAACTTCAAACTCTTCGGAACCGTTGTACGTCATCCTAAATATTGATGTGCCACTTTCGAGTGGAAATGTTGATGTGTATCCGGGTGTGTCTCTTGAGAGTTTTATTTGTTCTGGCTGAGATGTCTCTTGTGCTGGTGTCGGGGTTTGTTTCTCCGCTGAAGTAGTCCTATGGGCGCTAGGAGGAAGGAAATGCACCTTCAACGTCGTTTCCGCTTTTAAAACGTTGGAATGACCGGAGAATTCGACCTGTTCGCCCGCCATATTTTCAGCATTGTTGCCCAGAAGGGCGTAAACTGAGTCGGGCTGATCCCTTTTGGGCGTAAAAATCACCGATATTGCCAAATCATCAGATATTCTTTCAAAATCCGTCCACAGGCCCAGCTCGATGAGCATTATGGCATTGTCGTACCATCCCACGTCATCGGGCGTTAAGCTGACCTCATAGCTTCCCTTTTCAACCGTTGCCTCTCCGAAAGCCATGTGTCCCGTATAAGTGGTGTCATCTCCCCTTTCCCAAAGGGGTGTGTCTATAAGCATCCGTTCAGCTTCATGTGCATCTAATGGAACAAGCAATCCCTTTCTCCAATAGGGTCTTTCGATAAACACTCCCAAAACGCAACCATCTGGCAGATTTGTTTTTCCAGAAACTGTTATTTGCCCCTCTTTCTTTTCTGCTGAAGCGGTAAGCGTGTAATTCTTTACAGCCCCAACCTGGACAGGAACCACCGCAAGGATGGGGGCACCAGACCCGATTTTATTCTTCACTGTAGTTGCTCCCGGGTGTTTGCATAATGTTCTATACTATGTAGAGATAAGTCTATGCCTAACCTAAATCTCACCTTTTATAAGATATCAAAGAATTCATCGTGAAATTGTTATGACCATATCTCCAACCTGAATTAGATCTACAGCCTTCCCCCCCGATAGAATCTCTTTTTGGATTTCTACGGCTTTGGAAGTTACCTCTACGGTTTCGCCATCTATCTCTATTGCGATCTTGCCAGTTTCAATTTTCTCTGCTATGTTTGGCGTGCTCTTCAACGCCTCTATCGCCTTATCCGCTTTGCTTTTAAATAGTGGCCCAAGAACGCTCATGTTCGGCTTGATGTCAACTATGCGATCCTCCGTATGAGGAGTGCCTTCCATCACCTCAACATTCCTCGCCCATGTAGCTCCTTTGAGGTCTTTTATGCCATGAGTGAGCCAGCTGATATCAGGGGCATATATCTCGATGTTCTTCACTTCAGCGTTCAGCGCCATGCCACTCTCTGACTTATACCTTCTTATGGCACTGATGACATCCTTGATCTGTTCACCGCCCATCTCAACCTTGTCGTCTATCAGCGAAGTATCCACTTCTGGCCATTTGCACAAGTGGATGCTTTTTTCTCCAAAACAAGAATGAACCTCTTCTGTAAAGTGCGGAATGAACGGGGATAACAACAGCAATATCGTATCGATAACAAGGCTCAGCGTGTACTGTGCGCTTTCTTTTGCCTTTACATCATTGCCATATAATCTATACTTTATCATCTCAATATAGTTATCTGCCAGATCATTCCAAGCAAAATCTCTAATATCCTGGAGAGTCTTGAATTCATATCTATCAAGATCAGTCGTGACTTCCCCAACCAATCTGTTGAGCTTGCTGAGCATCCACTGATCGATGAGGCTCAGTTTCTTTGGGACCTTAGTGGAATGATGGGGAATGCTGAATCGAGCGATGTTCCACATCTTGGTCAAGAATCTCTTCCCATACACGATCTCCTTGAACTCGAAGGGATAGTCCTCTCCCAGCGAGGCGGTAGCAGCCCATTGTCTGACAGGATCGATGCCATATTCAGAGACCACCTCCTCTGGCTCGATGACGTTTCTCAGGCTCTTGGACATTTTTCTGCCGTCTGGCCCCTGCACCATTCCGTTGATTAAAACACCCTCAAAAGGCGCCTCTCCGGTTAGAATGTGACAACGGAACGTAGTATAAAACAACCATGTCCGAATGATTTCATATCCCTGCGGCCTAAGAGAGGTGGGATAAAGCTCATCGAAGTCGTCACCCATCCAGTTGCTTGCCATTAGTGGAGAGATGGAGCTGTCGACCCAGCAGTCACACACATCCGTACTACCTAAAATATCTTTCGAACCGCAATGCGGACACGTTCTAACGGGCGGATCATCTGTAGCAGGATTTACTGGAAGCTTTTCTATGGGAGGTGCTATCGTGGTCTCGCATTTGGAGCAATACCAGAAGGGAATGGGGGTTCCAAATACCCTTTGTCTGGAAATAACCCAATCCCAATCCAAGGAGGTTGCCCAATCAATGAGCCTTTGGAGCATATATGAGGGGTGCCAACTCATTTCCTTTGCAGCTTTGACGACCTCTTCAGTATGATCTTTGACTCTGATAAACCATTGGAGCGTTGGTATAAGCTCAACAGGCCTCTGACATCCGGATCGCTCAGCATGGATCAAAACCCTATGCGTCATCTGCTCCTGTTTGGTTAGGGCCCCGCAATTCTTCAAATCCTCTATTATCTGCACTTGGCATTCAGCTATGCCCAAACCCTGGTATTTGCCAGCTGCTTCCGTCATCAATCCGTTTTTGTCTATTGCATTTATCACGGGCAAGGAGTAATTTTGTTGCCATGCCAGATCCTGCTCATCGCCATATGTGCAGACGTATACCGCCCCAGTCCCAAAGCCCATGTCAACCTCTTCATCTGCAATGATGGGGACTTTTCTGTCATAGAGAGGCAATCGTACTTTTCTTCCTACGTACCTGCGAAACCTCCCATCTTCCGGATGCACCATGACTGCCACACAGGCACACATCAGCTCTGGCCTGGTTGTGGCAATTACCATCTCATCCCCCCCATCAACCTCTAACTTTATGTAGCTGAGAGCGCCCTTCTGCTCTAAATATCCGAGTTCCGCTTTTGCCAGTGCTGTCATGCAGTTCCAACAATAATGGATCGGATGCCTCCTTCGGTAGATTAGTCCCAGCTCGTTAAATTTGAGTAGGGATAACTGGACTTTGGTTACATAATCCTCAGACATCGTTCTGTATTCCCTGGACCAATCAGCTGAGTAGCCCAATCTCTTGAACTGGGACTTCATCTTCTTTATGCTCTCCTCAGTCCAGGCAACACACGCCTCTCTGAATTTTTTCCTGTCCTCTTTGGATACGCCTCGTCCCTCGACCTGAAGCTCAGTGGGCAAGCCATGGCAGTCAAAGCCTTGGGGCAGCAAAACGTTGTAGCCCCTCATTCGCTTATATCGAGCTACAATGTCGATCCAGGTATGATTTAGTATATGGCCCATGTGTAGGGAGCCGGAGGTAAACGGCGGCGGAGTGTCTATTACGTATTTCGTGCCATTTGCCTTGGGATCAAAGTAGTATAAATTATCGTCATCCCACCGCTTCTGCCACTTTGGCTCTACTGCATTTGGATCATACTCTTTATTCACAGCTTCACCCTCTTTCCACTTGCATCCCTCGTATATTGCCCGAACTCTGTGCCCACTAACTGGTCTCCCCTGAATACAGGTCCGTCCCTGCATACGCGCAATCCCGAAGGATCGATGCAGCACATTCCGCAGAGACCGAGGCCACACTTGACATAGCGCTGAAGGCTGAATTGCACTCTGGATAACACATCAAAGCCCTCTGCGATATTCAAAACTCTGAACATCATCTTTTCCGGACCGCAGGAATAAATCGCATCATATTTTGCCAGGTCCAGCTCATCAACCAACTCGGTGGCTAGTCCAGGATATCCAAGAGAGCCGTCCTCTGTTGCTATCATCAAATCTCCGGCGTTATCGAACCGCTTTTTAAACAATAGCTCTTCCGCGCTCTTTGCCCCCAGAATCGTCTTTACCCTTATATTATTACCCTTTGCCTTTTCTGCCAACGATCCCAAGGGTGCAGCTCCGACCCCGCCGGCAATCAACAGGATTGACTTTCCCTCCAGCGAAAAACCATTTCCGAATGGCCCCCTTATCCCAAAAGAGTCGCCTTTGCCCAATTTGAACAGGGCAGCGGTTGCATCTCCCACTTTTTGTACCGTTATGGCATTGGAGTAAGAAAGAGACATCGGAATCTCGTCCACTCCACGAATCCAGACCATCACATATTGCCCGGGGACGTGCCCCAGATACAAGTCGAAAAAGAAGGTTTGGGTGGATGGCGTTTCATTGACGATCTGGGTTATTTCAGCGTGCATTGGGATCACCTCACTGCAGCTCCCTGTACATCCTCTAAGTCACAGCCAGTATCCTGTAGGTAGCGGGCGATCCCCTCCGAGATATGTCTAAAAACATCCATATCCTCGTAGACTGCGGACCCGATTTCTATGGCAGAAGCGCCAGCCAGGATGAACTCAAGGGCATCCCTCCAAGAGGAAACTCCTCCCACACCGATGATGTCGATATTTAGCGCAGCATATAGATCATAGACGCATTTCAAGGCAACTGGCTTTATCGCCGCTCCCGAAAGCCCGCCACTGATGTTGCCCAATACCGGAAAGCGGGATTCTATATCGATTGCCATGGCTGGCAGCGTGTTTATTGCAACAACGGCATCAGCTCCCCCTTTTTGAGCGGCCAATCCACTCTTGACGATGCTTGTCAGGGGCGGGAGCTTGACCCATACCGGAACGTTCACCGCTTCCTTAACAGCTCTGGTGATCTTCTCGACCTCGTTGGGGTCTTCCCCGAGGGAGGCCCCATATCCCTCGGCATGAGGGCAACTCAGGTTCAATTCAAAGGCATCCGGACCTGCCCCAATCAAGCCAAGGGCAACCTCTTTGAACTCCTCCGCATTTCTGCCGAATATGCTCACAATTACGGGAACTTCCCCCTTTGCCTCCTTTAACTCATGTGTAAACTCATGGTAGGAGGGGTTAGCTAAGCCGATCGCATTCAAAAAACCGTGCTCTGTTTGAATCATCACCGGCCCCGGATGGCCCTCTCTTAACGCGACTCCTATAGATTTGGTTACAACCGCACCTGCACCGCTACTCATAACCCTTTTCAGCGAAGATGCGGTACTGCCGAGGATTCCTGCAGCCAGTATGGTGGGATTTCTCAGTTGCAATCCTGTGACGTTAGTAGTAAGGTCCATTTAATCTCCTATCTCATTTAGCTTATCTGGAGCATTTAGCTTATCTGGAGCATTTAGCTTATCGGGAAATATATTTAACGCATGTTACGTTCTTTTTCAGAAATCGACGATAGAGAGAAAATCTCACATATGCCTTTCGCAGATGTCTGGAATCAATCTTACACTTCCATGCTCATTTTCACTCGTAACTAATTTTTAAATAGACGATGTTGCCCGAGCTGCACATTTTGGATGATTATTGTCCAAACGCCGCCTGAAGCCCTGATCAATCTGCGCCATAACGAGCCGATGCTGTCCTCACCGCCTCGGAGGAGCGTTCTGCCAATACGTCCTCCAGGTAGCCGATGACATCTGCCTCGATGTCATTGATTTCGTCGAGGCTGGTAGCATCTTCTCCCTGCCTTGGCATCGCGAGGAACAAGGCTATCGTCCTCTTCAGGTCCGAATTCAATGCCAGAAATACTTGGTGCATCAGGCTCAGGTGCCTGTAATAGGTCATCTGGAAAGCAATAATGGCATTGTTCAACTGCTCTGGACGAGCGCCCCAGATATCCTCGATTCCCTCCCCAAGCGACTCCAGAATCCCATCCTTCAAACGCAGCGTTTCAGATCTGGAAAGCTCCTTGGCATGGAACTGGCAGTACAACGTCTCAAGCTGGTGGTAGTGGTCCACATAAACCGCACTCTCCCTCAGTTTGTTTTCCCATTGTCGGTTTAAGGCATTATACTCCTCCGAGCAAGGGCCAAGCTTCTTTTCGGCAAAGAGCATGCTCGCAATGTGACTGACAACCTCAGCATTCGGCTCCTCGATGACCAGCGGCAGGTCTATTTGTTCGTGCCATTCCTCGTGGAAAACAACATGAATGAAACGGCTCAGCGGAGCTTCGATCAGCGTTCTCGTTACAGGTGTCTTGACGCCGGCCACGGCCTCTATAGAGAAGAAGAAGACATCATACTCATCCAGGTCGATGACCACGTCTTCCGGCTTACCAACGCCGAAGCGCAACTCTGGATCACCGAGGCCGTAAGGCAGGCTGATAACCGGGGTATAAAAATAGTAGTGGTAGGCATCTAGCTCATCTACATACCTCTTGAAATTCTCCGTCTCGCTGAAGCCAAGCCCCAATGCAAAGGCCTTTATTTCATTGACCATCTCCATCCGGTACTGCTGCTCCTCTGTCAGGCCTACGAACTCGTCTGGATCCCAGATGCTCCCCTCGATCAGAGGCTCCTTGTCTAGCCCGTGCTCTTCTACTTTCTCCGGTGTTACCTCTGGTGTTTGAGCAGGCGTTGGCTCAGGAGACGATATACATCCTGAAAAACCCATAGTTGCTATGGCTCCTGCAAGTGCAAGAGACTTGAGGAACCTGCGCCTTCCTATCTTCATATCTCTATAGTATGGTATATCGTCCAACGCCTGACATAAAGTTTTCACGCCTCTCCTATCTCGATTGTTCTCTTCCCGGTAATTTTTACCGATATCCTGGTATTCTCGTCCCATCCAAACCCACGAACGATATCCATAGGTAACGTTACCATATAGGAAGATCCAACCTTCAGGATTTTTCTGTCCTTCATGTTTAAATAAATGTTTAAATATATATTAAAGTTAATCTCTTGAGATTAAGGTAAAACTGCCTTTGGCTATCTTACACGCTTGTTCCATTACTAAGGAACAGCTAATAGAGGAATTTGAGATCAAAATTCTTTGCCCAGTTTGTAGGCTTCCTCCAAATATCCCTTTCGAACCTTATCGCTAACTAGAGGAACTCCGTAAAAAAAGATATGTTCTACGTTTTGTATTCCACAACTCTTCAGCATATATTCGTCAAAAATCTTTTTAATCGCATCCTCCAAGCCAGTATCCTTATACAGTTTTCCCATGGCCATCGCAGTATTAAATATTATGGCCTTCTTTTGTGGAAGAAGACCCTGTGGCCCCATCTCTCCTGGAGAGGGGGGCCTATATGCAAATCCGAGTGAGAGAACACGCTGGAACCATCCTACAAGAATGGCTGGCAAATTCCCCCAATATATTGGTGAGAAGAAAGCTAGTGCATCGGCCTGTGACACCTTCTCTTGCTGTGCAAGTATATCTTCGGGCATTCTGGCCCCTTTAAACTGAGCGACGTCTTCAAGCCTCATGACTGGGTCAAATTCTATCTCTCTCAGGTCAAGAGCATCAAAGGTGTTTCCTGCCTCTTTTAGTCCTTTTGTAAAGGATTCAAGTATGGCATGGCTGAAAGATTTTGGTTTGGGGCTGGCGATTATCGCCAAAACTTTCATTTTCAAACCTCCCTTACGATTCCTGTTAAATACCAAAATGCCCACCAGATTTATATTTATCGGTTATCGTCAGTAGCTCCGAAAGTTGATGGCATCGTCAACTAAATTTTGGGTTTTAAATTTAAAGCGGGCATATCCTCACAATAGTTGAACAAGTAAAAAAAATGATTTCCAATCTTTGGCGGGCACAGGCGAGAAGAGAAACTCCAAGAAACGTCCATCATGATGAGTCCCAAAACAGTCTATTGTGAGGGGCTTTTATTTGTCAGAGTATTATTAAGATTTCTTATGGCTGTAGTTAGCTCTTTGTAAACGTCAACGCCTTTGTAAATTTGATCAAAGGTCAAGGAATGACTAAATAAACCTATATCCAAAACCACTAAATTATCGTCAAAATCTAGGTCAGTGACTTTTATATTTGGGTGAGGATTGCCGATCATATTCTTAATCGCTTCTACATCTCTAGCACTTTCTTCCAACCAACTGATTAAGTTTTCTTTTATTTCCCTGTGTGCATGAGTGATGTCGTCCTTACTCCCTTCTAAAACAACTTCTACCCTACCATCAGGTAAATTAAAAGCGCCTCCTTTTTTAAAACCATCATGAATCAATTTGGTGGTGACTGTAAGCCTACAACCGATATGTTGAACGTGGTTACCCTCTATATAAAAAAGCGCCTTCATCTCCCCTTAACTCCTTTCCAGACGGCAGGCAGTTTCATTTTCTCACTACAGGCAAATAGTCTAATTACGCAAAGTGGATTACATATAGTAATCTACTGGAGCATATATAGTTTTTGGCATCAGATTCTTCCAGAGATATCGTCCACTTACATTGTTGGCGGGCACAGGCGAGAAGAGACACAACCCGATGAAGATAATTATCTAATCCTACCCGCGCCTTTCGCAGATGTTTGACTGGACGTTTTAAGCTGAGGATTCGACGATTTGGATTTCTTCTTCGGTTAGACCGTATAGTTTGTAAACCATTTGATCTGTCTCTCTAGCTCTTTACCTTGATTTCATTCTCCCACAGCTTCCTAACAAAGAAGAGTGTTCCTCAAAGTTCATGTATTTTCCAGTCATTGTAATGGGTTTATCGTACTTGATAGGGGGCTCATATTTCTCAAAATTTTTAACTGTAAGAACAAGAAGTCGTTTATTCTTCCGATCTTTGGAATAATCCAATAATTCTTTCTTTGTGATGAATAGCCTATCTTCATATTCCTTTAATATTTCATCTAAGAATAGAAATTCAATCTTGGTTATAACTCCCTCCCCTAGGATTTCCTTTTTGCCTCCTGAGACATAGATCAAAAGCTTTGAGCCCTCTCTAAATTTTACTGATGTAGTGTCATGTGGTTGGTATTTAACAAATATGTCCTTATCCAAAAGTCTTATTGCATATTCTTCTGGCAATGGATACATAACTCCCATTATATTTTCTAGTATTAGACCACCACCTGTGATACTTTGGAAAGGGAAGATTCAACAATTTTTATCTCATCCTCCGTAAGCCCATACAACTTATACACTATTTGATCTATCAGCTCATCGGTAGCTTCTATTCTCTGTGCGATGCCTCCCACCTCATCCGAGTGCTTCTCGTACACACTCAGTATGTCGCTGAGATTGGAGACTTTTCCAGCAAGTAGTTTAACGAAGTTTTTGAATGCATCACTGCTCCACTGAAGTGCCTCATCCAGACCGTAAGTGGTATGCGAATTCTCTTCCACATAGGTTTTTGCAAGACTCTTTTTGTATAGCGAACTTAATTGCTTGCCTTTCTGTAACTTTGCGAAAGTTTCTTCTTCAACGACACCTTCAAGATCAGTCCAGAATTTCTGGGTAAGATTCTGTTTTTCCTTGCCCATCTTGATCATTTGTTCGGCGAGAAAAGCGAGGATGTCATGAACTACGTCTGACTTTTCCTGTTCGGTTATGAACTTGCCTTCGGCATCTTTTGGGAGGTATTCTTCAACTATCTTAAGAATTTCATCGAACTGGTTGGCGTTGTATTTTGATTGTAAGGATTCAACAAGGGTGATTCGTTCTTCGGAAGGGGTAGTAAAGTTGATTCGGCGGATTGGAAAGGCTGCGAGTTGAAAAGCATATACATCAATTGTGGAAAATATATGTCTGAAAAGTTCATTTAGTAGTCGGGAGTTGAGTAAGGCAAGGAGATATCGCAAATTGAAGTCAGAAGTTTCTGTTGGTGACTGTAGAATTCTCACTGTATTTAGAGATAAATAGCTTTCGTCCGTATATGTAGCTATAATCCAACGAGCGGAAAGTGACGTCGCTCTAGTTCTTAATCGTTGAACTAGGATACGGGAACCTTCATAGAGCGAATGTTTTTTATATGCTACAGGTTGTGAGTGGTCAAATCTTAAACCTCTCCCAGTCCAAGTGATCAAGTACCTTTCAATATCTTTTCCGCTGATGAGGCGCTCAACATTTGTACTGCATAGCGAATCGGTGATTCCTGGGTAATTGGAGCCAAGTTCTATCCCTCTTGAAATCTTCATAAGTTCGCCTAGTGGCACAGCAATAGCAGACATGTGAAGCCACATGTTTGCCCAAAAGCTCTCTAACCGGGTATTAAACTCAAATGTTGGAAACGTCCAGAAGATATCCTGTGGCACCTCCGTAATCGATACCTTCCTATCGACTCCCCCTGGATCTGCCTGAGAAAGACGTACCTTAATTTCCTTCGAACGAGGAGAAATCAATGTGGGCTTTTTTGTGAGGAGGAGTATACACACACTAATCCCCACTTCAGGAAAAACCCCTGGCCTATATTCTATAAGCTCTCGTATCAACGAAGAATTCAATAAAAATTTACGAAGCTCCATAAAGTTTTTTCCAGCTAAAAATGTGTGAGAGAGAATCATCCCAAAAGACCCTTCACTTCGAGTTTTGTTTACTGCAGCCTCAACGAAGAGTTTGTATAGATCTATTTCCCCTATGGCGCAGATGAATTGCTTTTTGAAAAAAGAAACGTCTATTTTTAGTGCTGGAGCATAAGGCGGATTCCCCACCACCGCATCAAATCCTGGATTCTCTTTCTCTTTTCCTGCCTCAAAGAAAACTTCTGGGAACTCAAGTTCCCAGTGGAAGAAGCGCTTTTCTTCTGCGATCTTCACCGCATCTCTGAACCATTTATAATTCGTCTTCTGCTTCCACTCAGTCTCGTCTCCCTTCATCGCCCAGAAGAGATCATAGTATCTTTTTTCTGGAACTTTTTCTATGCCATCGGCAAAGTAGACCGCTGTGTAGACGTCAGCGATAGCCTTTATCTGCTGATATTCCTTTGTTTCAATTAACTTCTTGAATAACCCTTCCTTACGCTTGATATTCTCTAGAGTATCATCGCTTATTTCAACAAGAGTGTCCATCTGCTGAACAATTTTATCTACAAATGGCTTGTGGACCTCTTCCTTGAACTTCTTCTGCCTCTCGTCTAATTCTGCCTTCTCTTCTCTTTTCTTCTTTCTCTCTGTCGCTTCAGGGTGCCGTGGCAAGTCGATCAGATTAGTCCCAATCAGACTGTTACCGCACTTTAGCCTGTGATCGAGAAATGTCAGGGGCTTGTCTACCGCAACGGTGGAAAGCCAAAGGGAAAGCTTAGCGAGTTCAACTGCCATGGGATTTAGGTCTACGCCATAGATACAATGACGTATCACCTCTCTTCGAGCCCACTTGATGTCTTCTTCATTTTCTCCACTTGGACTTTCGCCCAAAGCTCCCATGAGCGCCTTGGCAAGAAAATCGGTTGCCTCAACAAGGAAATGACCAGAACCCATGGCTGGATCCAAAACCTTAATCGAAAGTATTTTATCAATTGGGTTTCCGCCGTTTTCACTTAACTTTTCTTTAACAAGTGGTCCGACAGTGTTTTCCACGATGTATCTCACGATGTAATCGGGAGTATAGTAAGAGCCGGTGGCTTTTCTCTCTCCTTTATCAGTTGCCAAATATAGTTCTCCGGGTTTTACCTCATCGACTATTTTGTTCCTAGCTGTTTCCTTGGGAATCCATGTTTCCTTACCCTTTACCGTTACAGCAACAAGTTCTTCTTCAGCCACTTTCAACTTGTACTCAAGCAATCCTTCATATATCGAGCCTAGATGCCGAATATCAAGGGTTGAATAATCTACAAACCCTTTACCGCCCCCGTTCTTGACCTCTGACCGAGCCAAAAGATCGATAGCTTTAGAGATGAAAGAGTCGCCAATCTTCTTTTCCTTCAAAAATGGATTTCTCTCTGGATCAAAAAGACCACCATTATAGGGTGGAATATAAAGCATGTCCTTAGGAATTTTTCTGGATTCTGAGCCCACATTAATTAGATCAAACAAGCCCTTCAGCCGATCCCAATAGACGGTGCTTATAGGCAGTATAAGTTCTTTCTTGTCTATTTTTTCGGATACATCTCTCCTAATCCAATCCAGACTGAAATATTCATACGCCTTGTTGGACGTATCCAGAAGACCCCTACTCTCTGCATAGAAAATGAAAAGCAATCGATACAGTAGCTTCAGCGTATTATCATGAACGAGTTTTATGTTCTCTTCAGTTTTGGTAAGGTTGTTCTTGGGCGTGTCAAAAAACCCCTCGGCCAGTATTTTCATAGCCTTATAGACATTTTCCTTTAGACTCTCTCCTAGCTCTTGGGCGTATGATACGCTTTCCTCGTATACCCTATCGAGAAAATTCTTGCCGTCTGGACCTGGTAGAAAAGCCTCTAGCCGGAAAAAGAGGTAAAAATACTTGAAATTCTTCACATCATTAGTCTCAAGCAGTTGCAACAAGTCTATTTCATAATAACTATCCGGTTTATAGCTGGTTTCTCGATTGTATAATCTCCAATACCTACCATTTGTTAAAATGCCCCACTTTTTGGACGTCTCCTTGAGATAGGTATCAATCTGAAAACTGGGGATACGATCCTCCAATGGTCTAGCACCCTTCAACTTCTTATCTAAGGATACGTTCCATCTCTTCGCATCACCAACAGCGATAGCACCTGCATAGAAATCTTCCTTACCATAGTTATCAAGGGCATCGGACAACGATGCCTTATCTGGGAAAAACGCATAATCCGGACGCTTTGCACTTGGCTCGACCTTTGCCTGAAATCCAGGATGATGTCTTAAACCCTCTTCAAGGATTTTTTTGATGAAAAAATCCTCAAGTAACCCCTCATCAAGTCTTTGTAGAGCTTTCTCTCCCCTTTCATCATAAATCTCCTTTATTCGATTAAAAGCACGTTCTGAAGCTTCGTCCTCTCTCCACTCACGATTTCGCTGTACAAGATGGCTCAGGTAATGATTAGAAAAAAGCTTGCTGTTCCTCATGAAACTCAGGCTTAACTGGACCATTGATACACCTCAATTATCCGACACTAAATCTTATATCCTAAACCTCTTAATAACATCGCCAAAACATTGCCTGCTGCTAAAGTCCCACACAAGAGATTTCTGGTTTTTTTGTTGGGGCTGTCCCGATTCAATAGACCTCACAGAAAACTTATGATTCCCCAGATCAATCATAAGCAGATGATTAGAATCGTGACGCCATCCAGAATACACATCACACTGATCGACCTGAATGGATCCTTGGGAAGGGTGGACGGCGGCATCGGCATTGCTCTCGATCACCCCTCCATCGTGATCTCAGCTGAAAAAGCTGATGAAGTAACCGTAGAGGGCAGGAGCGCATTGTCAGAGCAGATAAGAAAGGGCGCAGAGCTGATATCCAGAAATCATGGAGGCATCCACATCAAAGTCGAGGAGGACATTCCCCCCCACGTGGGATTTGGCTCTGGCACACAAGCCTATCTCGCAGGGGGGATGGCTGCCAATGTGCTCTATGGTCTGGGATTATCCGTCAGAGAGATTGCAAAGAGGGTCCAAAGAGGGGGTACATCTGGCATAGGCGTCACTGCATTTGAGAGGGGGGGTTTCATCCTTGATGGGGGCCATCGATTCGACGAGAAAGGTTTCATGCCCTCATCAGCCAGTTATGCTTTACCGCCTCCTGTCCTCTTTCACCATGACTTTCCGGACTGGAGCATCGTGCTGGTGATTCCCCCTGCTAAAGGAGCATCCGGCATACGCGAGGTGAACATATTCAAGGAGGAGTGCCCCATTCCTTTGGGAGAGGTGCAAGCCATCTCGCACATCATTCTAATGAAGCTGCTGCCAGCTTTAATCGAAAAAGACTTAAGGGCTTTTGGAGACTCCATTAACCGGATTCAAAAAATTGGCTTCAAGAGAAGAGAAGTGAGCCTGCAACCCCAAGCCAGAGAGATCATGGAGGTCCTGCTCCGGAGCGGTGCAGCAGGGGCAGGAATGAGTTCGTTTGGCCCCCTCATTTACGGGATTACGGACTCTCCGTCAGAGGTGGAAAAAGCTGCCAGGGACCAACTGGATGGAAGGGTAGAAATATTGACGACGCGAGCAAGAAATAGTGGGGCATCGATAAGATAGGATAAGACAAGATAAGATTTATAAGCCCACAACCCAATTAGAGTGATCCTTATGGCTAGAAAACCAGCGAGTATGTACCGGGATATAAGAGACAGAGCATACACACGTCGTAAATACATGGGCGGCGTACCGGGTAGCAAGGTCGTTCAATTTGACATGGGGAATCTGACGGAAGATTTTCCGGTCCAATTAACATTGGTGTCAGAGGAGTCCTGCCAAATCATGGACAGAGCCCTCGAGGCGGCACGCATTGCTGCAAACAGGCTTTTGCTTAGAGATGTAGGCCGCTTGGACTTCCACCTGAAGCTTAGGGTCTATCCCCACCAGGTCCTCAGGGAAAACAAACAAGCGACCGGTGCTGGTGCCGATCGTGTATCGGATGGAATGCGAAGAGCTTTTGGGAAAGCAGTAGGAACGGCAGCCAGGGTTAGTGCAGGGCAGAAAATCATGACTTTGGGAGTAAATGCGCAACACTTTCTCAATGCCAAAAGTGCCCTGGTCAGGGCAGGCCATAAATTGCCTACTCCCTGCCGAATAATTGTAGAAAAGGGCGCAGAGCAGGTTTCATAGGTGGCAGCATGGAAGATTATGAAGCACTTCTGGATCGGGCACGAAGCCAAATACCAGACATAGTGACCGAGAAATCCAGATTTGTGGTGCCCCTTCCAAAAGTATTTTCAGAGGGCAGAACGACGGTCTTAGACAATTTTGGAGATATCGCTGACGTTTTAAACAGAGATATGGATACTTTTTTGAAGTTCCTGTTGCAAGAGCTTGGAACCGCCGGGAAGATTGATGGGGGCAGAGCAATATTTCAGGGGAATTTCCCATCTGATGTCATCAAGTCACATATAGATGACTATGTTGAAGAGTATGTGATCTGTTCAGAATGCAGAAGACCTGACACCCATTTGATAAAGAGCGAGCGCATTTTGATGTTACAATGCGATGCATGCGGAGGACATCGACCTGTCAAAAAACGGCGAATTCGCACGGAGACGAAAAAAGAGATCGAGGAAGGGGAGATATACGAGTTTAGGATCGATGCCATCGGCAACAAGGGAGACGGCATAGCAAAAATGAATAAATACACGATATTTATTCCAAATGTCTCCAAGGGCAGCATAGTCAAAGCGAAGATCAAAAAGATATCTGGCACCCTTGCATTTGCGGAGCTCGTTGAGCAAAGTTAGAGCTTCACTTGCCTGACATCCTGTATCCCTTCTATCGCTTTTATTTGCTTCAATATCTTATCCGAAACCGCGCTGTCTATATTCAGCACCATCACAGCATTGCCACCGATGAATTCTCGCCCAACCTGCATTCCGGCAATATTGATCTTGTTATCCCCCAGGAGGGTTCCCACCTGCCCGATAATTCCAGGCATATCGACATGGGGCGCAATTAACATATAACCCGATGGGGCTGCATTTATCCTGTGGGAGTTAATTCGCACGATCCTGGCATCCTTTTTCCCGAATAGCGTTCCTGCAACGCTCTTGCTTTCTCTGGATGTCGTTACCGAGACCGTAACCAGTCCTGTGAAGTCTTCACTAAGCTCGATTTTGCTTTCTACGACCTTGATGCCCCTGTTCTTCGCTAACATAAGCGCATTTACGAAGTTAACCGATCCTGCCAGCATCGTATCCAATATGCCCTTTAACACGGCGATGGTAAGAGTGTTTGTCTCTTTTTCTGCGATATCGCCGCTATAGGTAATGTCGATTTGCTTTATACCGCCATCCACCAGCTGAATGCATAATCGCCCCAACTTCTCAGCTAACGTCAAGTACGGCTTTATTTCGGCTTTGATCGAAGGCATGTTGACTGCATTTCTGACTGGTTCGCATTTTAACGCATCTAATACGCCCTCTGCAACTGCAACGGAAACGTTTAACTGCGCCTCTTGGGTAGATGCTCCCAGATGGGGCGTAGCGATAACTTCCTCCAGTTCCAACAGCGGGTTGCCTTCCGGAGGCTCATGCTCAAATACGTCTAAGGCTGCACCTGCAACCTTTCCGCTTTTGATGGCTTTGAGTAATGCGCCCTCATCGATGATATCACCTCTGGCGCAATTTATTATCCTCACTCCATTTTTCATTTTCTCGAATTGCTTATCACTTATGAGGTGATACGTGTCTTTTGTGCGGGGAGCGTGAATTGTGACATAATCCGCTCTTTCCAAGAGCACATCCATCTCCACCAGTGAGGCCCCAAGACTCTCGGCCCTGTCCACAGATATGAAGGGATCGCACGCAAGCACATGCATACCCAGTGCATGAGCCTTTTTTGCAACTTCGGCTCCCACCCTGCCAAGCCCTATTATTCCAAGAGTTTTATCTTGAATTTCAGTACCCATGAACTTGCTTCGACTCCATTTTCCTTTTTTGAGCGATGCATGAGCTTGGGGTATTTTTCTCGATAGAGCCAGCATCATTGCTATGGTGTGCTCTGCCGCGGATGTTGTGTTTCCACCCGGGGCATTCAGGACTATGATGCCTTTTTCAGTGGCAGCCTCCACGTCTATGTTATCGACACCTGCGCCAGCTCGCCCTATAACTCTCAGGCGGGTGCCAGCAGTTATGACGTTTCTCGTTACATTTGTTCCGCTCCTGACGATGAGCGCGTCATAGTCTTTAATTCGTTTTATCAACTCTTTTTCAGTTAGATCGGTTGCTATGTCCACATCCATCTCTTTCTTGATTATCTCAATACCCTCTTGAGAGACGGGGTCAGTGACTATAACTTTCATAACTCCTTGGTCTTCCATAATTTATCGATACATGATTGAATTACTCCTTTTTCATCTTTTCGTTGCCGTCTTGAATGCTATATGTGATATAAATTGTAACAATACTCAGAAAAGTTTAAGTATAGAACATTTAATTCATATTTTTGGATAATCATGTTACATATATTGTAACACTGAACTGAAGGGATGACATGTACACGCCCGAATGGTTGGCCAAGTTTGCGCAGGACATTGCTGGCAACATAGTCATGTCAACGGAGCATGGAAGCGCAATTCAAGCCTACAGAAAAAAGTATGGAATAACTCAAAAAGAACTTGGTCAGTTACTGGACCTTCGCAGAGAAACGATTTCCCGCATTGAGAACGGCAAGGTAAACTCTACTGTGAATTTTATTCAGAATTTTGTTGGCGCATTAGCCATAGCTGAAGCCACCAAGGCGTATTGCAAAGGCAATGAGATCGAGTTTCCCTTTTTTGAACGAATCGCAAAGGAGTTTGGAATTTCCTCCACTCAGCTCGATCAGATTTTGGGCATGGCACTTGAAAAATTGGAGGTCTGAAAATGGTAATCGTATGGTTGGAAGAGGTAAGGTCTAAGGATGTTGCCTTGGTTGGCGGAAAAGGCGCCAGCCTCGGTGAGATGATGAACGAAGAGCTGCCGGTTCCAAGGGGTTTTGCAGTAACAGCACACGCGTTCAGACAATTCCTAGATGAGACGGGGATTGCAAAAAGGTTGTTTGAGTCATTGGAAATAGATGTGGATGATTCTGAGGCTCTCAAGAATGCAGCGAAAAGGGCTAAAAGCCTGATACTCAATGCTGAAATGCCTTCTGAGATGAAGGCAGCCATCTTGGAGGCATATGATAAATTATGCGAGAGGGAGGGCGAGGCAGTTTTTGTTGCCGTTCGCTCATCGGCCACAGCTGAGGATTTACCAAATGCATCCTTTGCCGGCCAACAAGAGACTTTTCTCAACATTCATGGAGGGAAAGCCGTTTTAGAGGCGGTGAAGAGGTGTTGGGGTTCATTGTATGGTGCGAGGGCGATATTCTATAGGGCAAAGCAGGGATTTGAGCATGAGCATGTGAATATTGCCGTCATCATCCAGACAATGGTGGATGCGGACAAAGCTGGTGTATTGTTTACCTCACACCCCACTTCCGGGGAGCCCACGACGATTATCGAAGCTGACTGGGGGTTAGGTGAAGCGGTTGTCTCTGGAGCGGTGTCACCTGACAATTATGTTGTCGATAGGCGGACGAAAAAAATCGTCCAACGCCACATCGCAACCAAGAACCTCATGCACGTCAAAGACAAAGACACTGGAAAGACCGTCCAAAAGAAGGTTCCAGATGATATGAAGGACAAACCAGTTTTGACCGATGGTGAGGTGATGAAGCTGACCGAACTCGGGGAGATCGTGGAAAACCATTACGGTGCACCTCAGGATGTGGAATGGGCCATAGCAGATGGAAAAATCTACATGTTGCAATCTCGCCCAATTACCACCATCCAAAAAAAGGCTGAGAGGGGAGAATCAGGGGGGACAGGAGAACTGATTTTAGAGGGGATTGGCGCTTCACCTGGTCTTGCTTATGGAAACGTTGAGATCATATCAAAACTTGATGAGTTGGACAAGGTGGGAGAGGGAGACATTTTAGTAACCCAAATGACAACGCCCGACATGGTTACAGCAATGAAGAGGGCCGTAGGAGTCATAACCGATGAAGGGGGATTGACTTGTCACGCCGCCATAGTATCCCGAGAACTTGGAACCCCGTGCATTGTTGGCACCAAAAAAGGTACGAAGGTGCTGAAGGATGTGAAGGTGGTGACGATCGACGGTGAAAAGGGACATGTGTATAAAGGGAAAGTAGAGCAAGCTATCGTCAAAGAAGAGGGAGTCGCAGCGCCAGTAGCAAGAGCAAGACAAGTCACGGTCACCGAGGTCAAGGTGAACATATCGATTCCAGAGGCTGCAGAGAGAGCAGCGGCCACCGGGGCAGATGGGGTAGGGTTGCTGAGGATTGAGCACATGATTCTAGGGCTGGGCAAACACCCCGCATTATACATCAAAGAAGGTAAATCGGAAGAGTACGTTGACGAACTGGTCAAAGGAATCCGCATCGTTGCAGATGCGTTTTACCCCAGATCCGTCTGGGTGAGAACGCTGGATGCTCCGACCGATGAATTCAAGAGCATGCAAGGCGGCGAGGATGAGCCAGTCGAGCACAACCCCATGATGGGGTGGCGAGGTATCAGGCGCGATCTAAGTGATGTGGGGCATTTCAAGCTCGAACTACAGGCATTCAAGAAATTGTATGCGCTAGGGTATGATAACATTGGCATAATGCTCCCAATGGTACAGCATCCGAAGGAGTTGAGGAAGGCAAAGCAGATCATGGTTGAATCTGGCTTGGAGTTGGATAAGATCGAGTTAGGAATCATGGTTGAAACACCCGCATCCGCATTGGTTATCGATCAATTCATCGAAGAAGGCCTCGACTTCATCTCATTTGGCACAAATGACCTAACTCAATACACGCTTGCCGTTGATAGGAACAATGAGAATGTTGCAGACCTATATGAGGAGACTCATCCTGCTGTAATAAAGCTAATAGAGGATGTTATCAAGGAGTGCAACAGGGCAGGTGTAAAAACATCCATTTGCGGACAAGCTGGTTCCTCCCCTTCCATGGCAAAGAAATTGGTTGAGCTTGGCATAACCAGCATATCTGCCAACGTAGATGCCGTTGAGTCGGTCAGGGAAGCTGTTCTAAGGTCTGAAAAAGCGATACTTCTCAATGTTGCGAGGAGATCTTAAGTGGATGAACGGGGGATTTCCGAAGAGGAAATACTGGATTTCCTATGCCAGGTCAGGGCCAAGGAGGCGCCGTTCAATCGAGTATTTAGTTCGATGTGCACTAGGCCACACCCACTGGCCATCCGCGTTCATCAGAAGTTCGTAGAAACGAATTTGGGAGATGCACATCTTTTCTCCGGCACCAAGGAGCTGGAAACCCGTGTAATAGAGATGCTTGCCTCTCTTTTGGGTGCGCAAAAAGCCTTCGGATATATCACTACGGGGGGGACTGAATCGAATATCCAGGCTCTTCGGGTAGCAAGGGACCTGAACTCCAAAAGGAAACCAAACGTAATAGTTCCTGCATCGGCGCATTTTTCCTTTGAGAAGGCAGCGAAAATTCTCGGGCTGGAGTTAAGAAAAGCATCGTTGGATAAATGCTATCGAGTGGACCTAGCATCCGTGGAAAACCTTATCGATGAAAACACCATAGCACTTGTGGGAATAGCTGGCACCACTGAGTACGGACAGATAGACCCAATCGAGCAATTATCAGAGATCGCCTTGTCAGAGGACCTATTTCTACATGTGGATGCTGCCTTCGGTGGCCTTATCATCCCTTTCTTAAAGGAAGACTATAAATTTGATTTTAGGCTGGAGGGGGTATCATCGATCACAGTGGATCCGCATAAGATGGGCGCCAGCACCATAGCTTCAGGCGGCTTGCTATTTCGATATGGAGAGCAGATGGACCAGTTAATGGTTTCAGCTTATCAGGAAGAAAAACAACACTCACTCACAGGAACCAGGTCCGGCGCTTCCGTAGCAGCGACCTATGCGGTTTTCAAGCATCTCGGACGCAGGGGCTACAAACGCATCGTGGATACGTGCATGCGGCTGACCAGGGTTGCAGAGAAGAGGGGCATAAGTCTTGGAGCCGTTCCCGTCATCGAACCCGTGCTCAATGTCCTTGCACTCCAAGTCCCAAATTTGAAGGAGGTCTTATCAAAACTGGAGAGAAGAAAGTGGTATGTATCAGAGACCATTAAACCGAAAGCGCTTAGATTGATCATAATGCCACATATAACTGAAGAAAGTTTAGGAGAATTCCTTGACGATTTAGAGGAGGTAATGAACGATGTTAAATAGGCTAAAAGAATCCTTGCTGAATGCATCCGTGATCAAACGCGGAGAATACCCCTATTTCATCCATCCCATAACTGATGGCGTGCCGGAATTACGATCTGATCTGATCCGAGAGGTGGGCGCTTACATTCTCAAGATAGCGAACGTGGATGTGGACAAGATAGTCACAATAGAGGCCATGGGCATCCATATCGGAACAGCCCTTTCGTTATCCACAGATATTCCATTGGTGATCATCAGAAAAAAGAAATACGACCTGCCGGGGGAAATTGTCATCAATCAATCAACAGGCTATTCCAAAGGTCAATTGTACATGAATGGCATTCATAAAGGAGATGAAGTGCTGATCGTCGACGATGTCATAAGTACCGGAGGCACGATGCTGGCAACGATCAAAGCCATAGAAAAGACGGGTGCGGAGATCAAGGACATAGCTGTTGTAATCAGTAGGGGAGACGGGGCACAGAAAATCAAAGAGAGGGGGTACCCTCTTAAAGTATTAGCTAGAGTGGAAGTTTCTGAGGGCAAGGCCGTCCTCTGTTAAGGCTATGAACAAATATGAGTTAGATCGAATCCTAGACACCATAGAGGAAAGAGGCGCCAAAAAGATCGGACTCCAGTTTCCAGAGGGGTTAAGGCGATCTGCATTAGAGCTGGCAAAAAAAATTGAGGAGAGAACGGATGCCATCGTTTTAATCTCTGGAAGCCCTTGCTATGGTGCATGTGATCTGGACGAGTTTCTTCTAAGGGAAGTGGACCTATTGTTTCATTTTGGGCATGCCGAGATGAAGCCCAGAGATAAGGTGGCTTTTATCGAAGTCAGATCCGATGCCGATGTCATTCCAGTCCTGGAACAGGCGATCAAGATGATTAAGGGAAAGAGGGTTGGACTGATTACCACTGTACAGCACGTTCACAAGTTAGGTGAGGCAAGGGATTACCTCCTGCAACATGGAAAGGATTGCCTGATAGGAAAAGGGGATTCCAGAATCAAATATGACGGCCAGATACTCGGTTGTAACTTTTCCGCTGCTCGCATAGATGCGGACGAATTCATATATATTGGGAGCGGGGACTTTCATCCATTGGGCGTTACCCTTGCTACCTCCAAGCGCGTAATCATAGCAGATCCGATGTCAAAGGAGGTGCGGGAGATCGATCCTAAGCCGATTCTTCGTCAGCGCTATGCTATCATCGCCAAAGCGCTAAGTGCGAAAACGTTTGGAATCCTAGTCAGCACAAAGAGCGCACAAACAAGGATAGAGCTAGCTAGGAAATTACAAGAAAAGGCCTTGGAAAAGGGGTTAGAAGCACACCTGATTTCAATGAATGAAATTACTCCAGAGCTGCTGCTCTTTTTCAAAGTAGATGCATTCGTCAACACTGCCTGCCCGAGGATAGCAATAGATGATGCAGCATTATTCAAGACGCCGATGATCACGCCTATCGAATTTGAGATCGTATTGGGCGAGCGGGACTGGAGCCAGATCAAGTTCGATGAGATGTTGGGATAGGATGAAGAAAAAACAACTCGAGATGATTCTGGAGAGCGTTAAGGGCTTCTCAGCACCTGATGTACGCAAGGAGCAGTATGAGACTCCTGCGCCAATAGCAGCTGAGCTGCTCCACTTCGCATACATGCAAGGAGACCTCAACGGCATTGTGTTTGACCTGGGTTGTGGCACTGGCATCCTCGCCATTGGAGCGAAGCTGCTTGGAGCAGAAAAGGTTATAGGCATAGACTCGGATTTAGATGCACTGCACATCGCCAGAGCAAATGCTGAAAGGCTGGGAGTTGACATCTGTCCCATATGTTGTGACGTGAAAGATTTTGCCGTACGCAGTCGAGCAGATTTAAGCCCTGCTGTGATAATGAACCCTCCTTTCGGAGCTCAAAGAAAGGGACTTGACCGCCCTTTTTTGCGAAAGGCACTGGAGATCGGAGAAGTTGTTTACTCGCTCCATAACGTTGGTAGTAGGGAGTTCATCAGTAAATTCATCCAGCCACAGGGCGTCATAACCCATCAGAAATCGATCGATTTCCCAATAAGATGGACATTTAAGTTTCACAAGAAAGATATAAAGATGGTGAACGTAGAGTTATATAGATTTGAAAGGAAGGAGAAAGAGAAATGTCAAAAATAAAGGAAAATTTTGCCATACCCGGCGACTTTCTGGGAACTTCTGAAGAGTTTCTTTCCATGAACGGAACTTATAAAGACAAGGGCAATATATATGCGGCTTGCACAGGAGTCGTAAAAATCGATACAAAGGATAGAAGCATATCTATAGTGCCTCAGACATGCATGCCACCTGTTCCCAAAGTTGGGGATATTGTCATAGGTCGGGTTTCAGATATTAAGAGTTCAGTCGTACTAGTGGATATCGCTCGGATAAAGGGCCAAGAGGACAGAGAAATAGCCACCCTAAAACAGGGAGCGATTCACATATCAAATATAAAAGATGCATATGTCAAGGAATTGGGCTATGAATTTGGCTTTCAGGACATAGTAAGGGCAAAGGTCATCGATGACAAGACATTGCGGCTGAGTACCGATAACAAGAGTTTAGGGGTGATAAAAGCCATTTGTTCCCGATGCAGGGTAGGATTGAAGAGGAAAGACGATAAATTGGAATGTCCTAAATGTGGGCGCATTGAAACACGAAAGATCGCTGATGATTATGGATCCGGCAGCATATAGGTGAGTGAAAAGAATGGAGATCAAGATCTTGAATAAAACTCCTCTGGAAATGAAGTTGGAGATAGTCGGCGAAACCCATACGCTTTTAAATGCACTGAAATCCACCCTCTTGGAGGATGAAAAAGTGACAATCGCTTCCTATGACATCAAGCAGCCAGATATCAGTAATCCGGTGCTGTATATCCGAACGAAGGATATGGATCCGATTATAGCGTTGTCAGAGGCAGCTAACAGATTGGGTAAACAATGCGCTGAATTCAAGAGAAAATTTAAGAAGAATGCAGAAGATGCACGTAAAACCAGAAATCAGGATACTGGCCATCGATGATGGACCGCTCGTATCGGATAAAATAATGGTTATAGGGACGATTTTTAGGGGTGCGGATTGGCTGGACTGCGTCCTTCGCACCGAAATGACCAGAGATGGCTACGATGCGACGGAAAAAATTATTGCGCTTGCCAAGAATACCAAGCACTACGATCAGATACGCGTGATCATGCTTAATGGGATCACATATGCAGGCTTTAACGTTGTAGACATCCCTACATTGCAAGAGCAAACCAATCTGCCAGTGATTGTGGTGATGGATTCCTTGCCAGACTTTGAGCAGATTCATAGTGCGTTGCAGAATCTTGAGCATCCGGAAGAGAGATGGAACTTTATTCAGCGTGCAGGAGAGGTTTTTGAAGTCGCTGGAAAGGATAAGGTCTACATACAAATCTGCGGCATTGACCTATCCAGTTCAAGAGACCTGATACAACTTACCTCAATCCATAGTCGCATTCCAGAGCCTTTGAGGGTTGCCCATTTGATCGCAACTGGCGTTGGAGCAACTGGCGTTGGATGGTGATGTGTGATGGACCTTGAAAAATTCCAAAATATGAGCAGAAAAACGGTGGGCATGATTAACATAGATCCTCTCCAAACAGGAGGCATACTCACCCCAGAGGCACGATCTGTGCTCCTACAGTGGGGGGACGGCTACTCTGTTTGTGACTTCTGCCCTGGTTCCTTAGATGAAATCAAGAATCCACCAATTCATGACTTCATCCATGAGGCATTGCCCGAATTCTTAGGCACAGATCATGCACGCGTGACCAATGGTGCTAGAGAAGCAAAGTTCATTGTCATGCACGCGATTACGGAAAAAGGCGACTCAATCGTGCTCGATGGGAACGCCCATTATACATCGTTCGTCGCTGCAGAGAGGGCTGGATTAAAAATCAAGACCGCTTCAAATTCCGGCCATCCTTGCTATAAGGTCGATCCGGAAGACTATGCCCGAATCTTCGAGGAGACAAAAAAGGAGGATGGTAAGATGCCAGCCTTAGCATTGCTCACATATCCCGATGGGAATTATGGCAACATAGTTGATGCGGAGCACGTCGCAAATATCTGCCATGAATATGGCATTCCCTTTTTGCTAAATGGGGCATATGCAGTAGGACGGATGCCCGTTAGCGCGAAAAAAATAGGGGCAGACTTCATCGTAGGCAGCGGCCATAAGTCGATGGCATCATCAGGTCCCATAGGCGTGCTCGGCGTAAGTGATGAGCTCCATGAAAAAATATTTGAAAAGTCGGAATTTTTCAAGGTCAAGGAGTTGGAAATGCTCGGATGCACTGCTCGTGGGGTTACGATTATGACCTTGATGGCCTCCTTTCCCCATGTGGTAGAGCGTGTGAATCGCTGGGATGATGAGGTTCAAAAAGCTCAGTGGTTCTCGACCCAATTGGAAAATCTGGGGTTAAAACAACTTGGCGATAAACCGCACCAACATGACCTAATGTTCTTTGAAGCACCAAATCTGTATGAGATATCTCAAAAAATAAAGGACGGACGCTACTTCCTGTATAAAGAGCTGAAAAACCGCAATATTCACGGAATCAAGCCCGGATTAACCAAACTGTTCAAGTTAAGCACGTTTAGTTTATCCCGCAGTGATTTGAAGGTTGTAATTGAAGCGTTTGGGGATATCATCAAAAAATATGCTTAGGCAAGAATGAATTGAATCCCCTGCCCAACAGCTTTTCAGGGGATGGTTTACAAAATTTCTTGGGTCATTACATTATACCATATGAGCCTTCAAACGCTAAACATAGCATTAGTACTAATATTATCCTTCCAAAACACCGCTTATTTAAAATAGTCTCAATTATTACATTACATCAAATACACATATCCCCGCAGTGATGAAATGAACCCTAACATAAGAATGTTGTTTGGCCGTCAACTAAAGAAACTGGTATCCTCGTGTGAGACGTTATCCATAGTAATAAAGGAGGACCCAATACCTGATTCATTGGCCAGCGCTTTAGCTCTTAAACGGATAGCGGAGCATTTTCATAAAGACGCCAAGATATTTTACAGGGGCGAAGTTCAGAACAAGAGGCTCCTTAACATTATGGAAAACCATCTAAACTTATTGCAAAGTCCTGCCAACCTTGTTGGAGAGCTGGCTTTCATCGACGCAGTGCCAAGTCAATTAAAATACATAGATCGTCCCCCCATAATGGTCATATCTCAATATGTAGGTGACGTCAAGGAAATAAAGGCCCAATTAAAGGACATTAGAGCAGATACAGGAACTACATCCAGTATCATGGTAGAATATCTCAAAAGACTGAATATTACAATGGACAAACAGCTAGCAACTCTATTACTATATGCCATCCGGGAAAGGACAAGGGGCCTCAGAACAGGCTTGCATAAGTTTGATTTGGATACGTATTATCAAATTCTTCCAAAGATAGATATGAATCTTCTTATGAAGTTGGAACATCCATCTATTCGATCAGAGACTTTTTCAGATTTAGCAAAAGCCATCGATAACAAGCTGATAAAAGAGACCCACCTTGTGACCACCATAGGCTACACGAAGGATATGAGCACTTTACCAAAGGTTTGTGACTATTTATTGGATCTGGAGAGCATTTCAACTGTTCTTGTATTTGCGATCGACAAGGCTAAGATCGGGATATATGCTAAATCCAAGGATATCGAGGTCCATATGAGAAATATGTTGGATAAAGCTTTTGGCATATGGGGGACTGTGAGCGGGATGCCTGAATATGCCTATGTCGAAGTCCCACTAGGGGTATTCGAGACTGTCCTAGCTGAGGACATAAATGCTGCAAAATACAAGGAATTGCTATTTGATTCCATAAAGAGCGTGATTTCATCAAGGTATTTCTCGATTATGGAAACCAGTAGCTAACAGCATGCCAATCTGCAGCATTCACCCGATCTTCTCACGCCCACGAACTATTCTTCTTTCCCACATTCTAAAAAAAAATTTCTTAAAACGAGAGATGCAACATCCAAAGATTCATAAGAGCTTATCAACCAAAAGTTCATTAGGGAAAAGACTCTTATTAACCCAAAAGGAGATGCGGGTGAAGGACGTGTTCACGAAGAAATTAGATGTCCCCATGGGAATTACTTTTGATGACGTTTTGCTCCTCCCAAATGAGTCACGAGTTGAGCCGGACAAAGCGGATGTTAAATCGCGAGTATCGAGGAACATCTTGATTAACTTGCCTCTTGTAAGCGCTGCGATGGATACCGTAACGGAGGCAAACATGGCAATCGCCATGGCACGGGAAGGGGGCATGGGCGTAATCCACCGAAATATGAGCAAAGAAAAACAGATAAATGAGGTACATGAGGTAAAAAGAGCTGATGAGCTTCTGGTGAGAGATGTTTTAACGGCCACACCAGACTATTCTGTCAAAGCGGTTTGGCGTCTAATGACGGAGGAGGAGGTTGGTGCCGTCCCCATAGTCGATAAAAAATTGGTGGGAATAGTCAGCAGAAGGGACATTCTTCCTCTCGTTGAGTCTGATCCCACGAAAGAGGTCAAAGACGTGATGACAAAAGACCTGATCACCGCATACGAGGGCGTATCGTTAGAGGGGGCACTCGACAAAATGTATGAGCACAAGGTGGAGCGGCTTCCTGTCGTGGACGAAAAGGGCAATCTCAAGGGCATAATTGCCATGCAGAACATTCTTCAGCGAAGGCAATACCCCCTGGCGAGCAGGGATGAAAGTGACCACCTAATGGTGGCAGCAGCAGTAGGTCCTTTCGACGTCGAGAGAGCTATTGCTCTGGATAAAGCAGGTGCGAATGTGCTGATGATAGACTGTGCGCATGCGCACAACATGAACGTCGTAGACTCTGCTAGAATAATCAAAAAGAACGTTAATGCAGATGTGGTAGTGGGCAACATTGCAACCGCAGATGCTGCTGAAGAATTGGTTGACTTCGTGGATGGAGTGAAGGTAGGAGTTGGCCCGGGGTCTATTTGTATAACAAGATTAGTGGCTGGAGTCGGAGTTCCACAACTAACCGCCATAGCAGAGGTTGCAGATATCACTCATAAGCATGACATACCCTTGATCGCCGATGGGGGGATCAGATATTCAGGCGATGTAGCTAAAGCCATCGCAATAGGCGCTGATGTTCTCATGCTAGGTAATTTGTTGGCAGGAACTGATGAAGCTCCTGGGCGAATGGTCACCATCAAAGGAAGAAGGTACAAGCAATACAGGGGTATGGGCTCACTTGGTGCCATGTCCAGCGGAGAGAGCACGGACAGATATCTCAGCAAGACGAAGTTCGTGCCAGAGGGTGTTGAGGGCGCGATTCCCTACTCTGGAACCGTCGGAGAGATGCTTTATCAATTGGTAGGTGGGCTTAGATCAGCCATGGGCTATATTGGCGCACAGAACGTGGAGGAGATGCACAAAAAGTCGAGATTTGTCAGGATCACGCCAGCCGGATATTATGAGGGTCATCCGCATGATGTCCTGATTACAGACGAGACGCCGAATTATCCGCTGGGCGATTAGGGTTTTACATTAGAGCTCATTTCAAAAGTAGTTATAGTTTGAGGCCTCTCTTCTGCCTGAGGGGATGAAAATTGAGGTTTGAAGAGTTATCAGATGGGCAATGGGGGTTCATGAAACATTGTTACCGCCCCAAGCCAGGACA